>DATDBD010000274.1:0-2797 GCA_036525015.1 Lysobacter sp. | reverse complement strand
GATTCACAGCGACAGTTTCCAACATCGCCAGCGCTTGCCGGTGGAATTCGCGGCCGGTCAGGCCACGGCCGACGGCTTCGGCTTCGCGCCGAACCGCAATCCGCACCTGGCCTGGGACGACGTGCCGGAAGGCACGAAGTCCTTCGCGTTGCTGTGCATCGATCCCGACGTGCCGACCGTCGCGGAAATGGTCGGCAAGCAGGGCGTGCTGATTCCGTCCGACCAGCCGCGCTGCGATTTCGTGCATTGGGCGATGGCCGACATCCCCGCCGGCGTGCGCGAGATTGCGGCAGGCAGTTGCAGCGATGGCGTGGTCGAGCATGGCAAGCCCGACCCGGCCGGTCCGGCGGGGTCGCGGCAGGGACTCAACGACTACACCGGATGGTTCGCCGCCGCCCCGTCGATGTCCGGCGACTGGCTGGGTTACGACGGCCCGTTCCCGCCGCCCAACGACCTGCGCCTGCACCGCTACTTCTTCCGCGTGTTCGCGCTGGATGTCGACAAGCTGCCGCTGCCGGAGAAGTTCACCGCTGCCGATGTCTTCGCCGCCATGCACGCTCACGTGCTGGACGAGGCGACCATCTACGGTACGTATTCGCTCAATCCCTCGGTCGAGGGGTGACTTGTCCGGCGCCGGGCGCGTGTCCTGTGACGCGCGCACCGTCGCGCCGCGCCATCAGCTCCCGGCGGGTACCAGCAGCAACAGCGCGCAGCCGAGGAAGAACCGGTAGATCGCAAACACAGTGAAACGATGGCTCTGGATGTAATGCAGCAGCCACTTCACCGCGATGAACGCCGTGATCGCAGAAGCGACAAAGGCGACCGCAAGCGCGGTCCAGTCCTCATGGGCGGCTCCGCCGTTGCCCAGCACGTGCAGCAACTCGTAGGCAGTCGCGGCGAACATGGTCGGGATGCCGACCAGGAACGTGAATTCGGTGGCGGCGGCGCGCGACGTGGTGCCGGCCAGCAACGCGATGAAAATCGTCGCGCCCGAACGTGACGTGCCGGGGAACACCCCCGCCACGACCTGCGCGATGCCGACCAGGATCGCCACGGTCCAGGTGATTACCGTGCGCTCGCCGATCGCGGCAGCGCGCTTGGCGGCGAAATGTTCCGCCGCGATCATCCAAAAACCTCCCAGCACCAGCGCCCATGCGATCGGCGTGACATGGTCGGGCAACTCGAAGCCCAGCTTCTTGACCACCACGCCCAGCACCGCGGTCACGCCGAACGCCGCTGCCAGCTTGAAGGCGTAATCGCGCGCCTGCGCCACCGTCATCGCCATGTGGGAGGGGCTGTGCTCCGCGCTGGCTTCGCGGCCGGCAAAGGACATCGCCAGGTCCCACAGCCGCTGTCGGTAGATCACCACCACGGCCAGGATCGCGCCCGCCTGAATGGAGATGTTGAACAGATCCGAACGATGTCCGAGCCAACGCTCGGCGATCAGCAGGTGACCGGTGCTGGAGATCGGCAGGAACTCGGTGATGCCTTCGATGATGCCGAGCAACAGCGCGGCGAGCAGATCGGTCATGCGGGAGGGTTTCGTGAATGGAGAAGCGGCGCGCCAGCATAGCCGAACGCACAGATCTGGCATCGCGATGCCCGCTATTCCAATGATCGGCGTCTCGCTTCACGTGCCCTAGACGGCGCATTCACGAAGGTTACTGCCGGTGCAACCACCGACACCGGACTCGCGCCGGTAACCGCCGGCAGGAGCAGGCTTGCGGCAGCCGCGTGCCAATGACGGGCACGCCTGGAGGTGATGGACCGCCTTGCACAGGCAGAGGAGGGCGAGCGACACGAACGGCTTCAGCAGTCCCCGGCGATGGGTCCGGACTCGTTGTGTTCGCCTGTTCGCACGTGACATCTCACCGTTTGCATCCAGCGCCCGATCGCATCCGCGCGCAGCCGCTGTACCCAGACACTCCGCGGTACCCATCCCGAGAGCAGCAAGCAATCGCCTCCAACACTTCTCCCCCAGGAGGGCGCGTCATGAGAGCAATACCGCTGTATCTGGCTGTCGGCGTGGCGCTGCTGTCACCCTTGCCCGCCGCCGCGCAGTCGTCCGCATCCGCAAAGGCCGGATCGACGAGTACAACCACCGCAGCATCGGCGGCGGTCGATCCCAGGGCCGTGGCCGCGCTGGAGAAGATGGGCACCTACCTGCGCACGTTGAAGCAGTTCAGCGTGCACGGCGACAGCACATACGACCTGGTGGTGGACAACGGGCAGAAACTCCAGTTTCCCGGGACCATCGAGTACAGGGTCCGCGCTCCCAATGCGCTGGCCATCGACCTCAAGACCGACCGCAAGGATCGCCAGCTGTTCTACGACGGCAAGCAGTTGACCGTCTATGGCGCCAAGACCGGTTACTACGCCACCGTCGACGCGCCGGCTACGACCCGCGAACTGCTGGCCATCATCGAAGACGACTACGGCATCGAGCTGCCGCTGGTCGACCTGTTCCTTTGGGGCACCGACAAGACGTCGACCTCGGCGCTGACCTGGGCCACGTTCGTCGGTCCGGCGCGCATCAACGGCACGGCCACCGACCACTACGCATTCCGCCAGGAGGGCGTGGACTGGCAGGTCTGGATCGAGCAGGGCAGCAAGCCATTGCCGCGCCGGATGGTGATCACCACCACCGACGAGCCAAGCCAGCCCCAATACGTGTCGACGCTGACCTGGAACACCAACGCCACGTTCAAGGATTCGACCTTCACTTTCGCCCCGCCCAAGGACGCCAAGCGCATCCAGATGGTCAAGGTGGCGCTGGTGGATGAAACCGATCAGGAGG
>DATDBD010000273.1:0-10473 GCA_036525015.1 Lysobacter sp. | reverse complement strand
GCATTGGCGGTGGACGCAAGGGTCATGGCGGCGGCCGTGGCGACGGCGAGGATCTTGAGGTTCATGGGATTCTCCAAAAGATGGGTGAAGGGCAAGAGAACAAAAGCGCGGGGCTTGCATCACTGGGCAGAGCGGCGTAGTGCGATCAACCCTTGAGGCACAGGTTGCGCGCCACATCCCCCCGCGCACCATCGGTTGAATGACCGAGGCCCGGGCGGGAAGGGCAGCGCTAGACTTCCCGGCCACTGCACAGGCAATCGATCCGACTTGGACATTTCCGCCGTTCCCCTGCTGGATGTGATCCGCTCGCTCGCGTTCGTGGGCGACCTGGCCATGGGGCAACCCACCGATCACTCGCCGCGTGCCGCCTGGATCGCCGGGCAATTGGCCATGGCCGTCGGTGCCGATGACGCCACTTGCACGCAAGCCACCACCGTCGCGCTGCTGCGTTGGTCCGGCTGCACTGCGAATGCACCCGAGTTCGCGCAGTTGTTCGGTGACGATGTGAGTGGGCGAAAGGCACTGCTCGCCATCCAGTCCTCCGACAGTGGATTTCGTTCCGGTACTGGCCGCATAGGCTCGGCGTTCCTCTCGTTGTCGCGCATCCACTGCGAGGTTTCAGGGGATATCGCCCTGCAATTGAGCCTGGACGAGGCGACGCAGTTCGCGCTTCGGCACCTGTTTGAAAGTTACGACGGCAGCGGCGCTCCTGATGGTCTGCTCGGCGAGCAGATACCGGTCTCGGTCTCGATGGCGTCGCTCGCCGGTGATCTCGATATCTTCAATCGTCTGTATGGCCTTGAGCAGGCATGCAAGCTCATCGAGCAGCGTGCGGACGTCTTGTATCCATTTGGTCTTGCCAGGCCGGTCATCGAAAATGCCTCGCGGTGGCTGACGGCGCTTGAGGGCGACCCGACATTGTCTGGCCCGTGCTCGCTCGACGCCGCGTTCTCAGGTCGCACGACGTCATTGGAAATCCTCGCCCATGTCATCGACCTGAAGCTGCCATGGATGACGGGTTACTCATTGCGAGTGGCGCAGTTGGCCAGGGACGCGGCGCTCGAACTTGGGCTGGATGCGCCTCGCCAGCAGAAGGTGTATCGCGCCGCACTCATCCATGGCATGGGTCGCGCCTCCGTGCCGAACATGATCTGGGACACCCCCGGCAAATTGGCGGACTCGGCGTGGGAGCGGGTGCGGCTGGTTCCCTACTGGACCGGGCGAGCCGCGCGACAAATCGGTTCGCTCGCGGGCGAGGCGGAAGTCGCGTCGTATGCCTATGAGCGGCCGGATGGGTCCGGTTATTTCCGCGAGGCCAAGGCCGGTGGCATTCCCATCGAAGGACGCATCCTTGCGGCCGCGGCGGCGCTGGCCGCCCTGCGCGTCGCGCGTCCCTGGCGCGATGCTTTTGCAGATGACGACGCAGGTGCACTGCTGATGGCCGAAGCCGACGCCGGGCGTTACGACGCCGACGTTGTCCGGGCCCTTCTGAAAACGCCGCGACAGGACAAGGCCAGGTTGCCTGCCGCGCCGTCGACCGCCCTGCTTACGCAGCGCGAGCGGGATGTGTTGCGCTGGATCAGCCTGGGCGCGAGCAACAAGATGGTGGCGCAGAAACTGTCCATCAGCCCAAGCACCGTACGCACCCATGTCGAGAGCGTGTTCCGCAAGCTGGAGTGTTCGACGCGTGCAGCGGCTACGTTGAAGGCGACGCAGCTGGGCTTGCTCTGATCGCTAATGTTTGGCAAGGAATGCGGCGATCAGGTCGACTGCCTGTTTCGGTTGCTCCTCCATGATCCAGTGCCCGGAATTTTGGATGACGGCGCCTTCGACGTTCGACGCGACGTACTCCACCTCGGTCTTCATGGAGGCGCCATAGGAATGGTCGCCGCCGATCGCCAGTACCGGAATGTCGAGCTTACCAACCTTCGCGAAGTTCGCCTTGTTCTCCTCGGCATCGCGCGAGAAAGCCTCGAACTGTCCACCAAGGGAATTGTGGATGGCACCTGGTCTGGCATAGAGCTCGGCGTAGTGCCTGCGGGTCTGTTCGTCGATGCCTGCGGGGTTCCCCCCTAGGTCGTTGTAGAACCGATCAAGCAAAATGCGCTCGCGACCGGCAACGAGGCGCTCCACGTCCGGGCCACGAAAATTGAAGTGCCACACTTTTGGATTGACCAGTTGCGCCTGCCACGTTCCCATCCCGGGCAGTGGCGCATCCATCACAACCCATGCGGTTACACGGCCCGGATACCGCGCCGCAAGCGCGTATCCGACCATGTTGCCGATGTCGTGGGTTACCAGCTGCACCTGTTTCACCTTCAGAACGTCGAGGATGCCGGCCAGGTCGCGGGCCTGGGCAGCTTTCTCGTAGCCGTCTTCGGGATGCGACGACAGGCCCATGCCACGAAGATCCGGTACGATCACCAGGTGATCCTTTACCAGTTGCGCAGCCAGCGGTTCCCACATGTCGCCTGTGTCGCCGAAGCCATGTAGCAGAACCACTGCCGGTCCTTTCCCTCCGACGCGGACATACTGCGTACCACCGGTGACCGCCATCTGGCTTTCGCGAAATTCGGCGGGG
This sequence comes from Lysobacter sp., assembly GCA_036525015.1. Taxonomy (GTDB): domain Bacteria; phylum Pseudomonadota; class Gammaproteobacteria; order Xanthomonadales; family Xanthomonadaceae; genus Lysobacter_J. The sequence continues at coordinate 7,892 of DATDBD010000273.1, read as the reverse complement.
AACGGCCGTACCTCGGCTGCGGCCTGAAATGTCGGCAGGGCGCCGAGCAGCAACGCAATGAGCCAGGCTCGTGTTAGGGGCTTGGAGCGGGACATGGCGACCTCCGTTGTTGGGCAGCACAGCGCTGGTCAACGCGAACCGACGAGCGTCTCCCGCAAACGAGTAGGGGCGGGAATGCCAGAGTAGGCTTCGACGTTGCGGGCCCTTTGCAAACGAAGACATCCCGCAGGCAAGTCCCTTCAAATAGGACGTGAAAGCCCAATGGCCTCGGCCAGGCCGGAGGGTGGTCGGATGTGATCCGGTTGCCGCCATCGACCCTGAGCGGTCATTGCATCGGCTGGCGCCCGCTCAGGATTGCGGTTGCGCCGCCGGCGTCCTCGTCATGGGCCGGCTGGGCAAGGAATGACGCAGGATGCGCCAGATCACTTGTCCAAACTGCTTGGGCAGCGAGCCGGTGTTGTAGTGCTGGCCGTAGCGGCTGCAGATATCGCGCACTTCGACCGCCATGGCCGCGTAGCGGTTGGCCGGCACGTCGGGAAAGAAGTGGTGCTCGATCTGATGGCTGAGGTTGCCCGACATCAGGTTCATCAGCTTTCCGCCGGTGAGGTTGGAAGAACCGCGCAACTGCCGCAGGTACCAATGGCCGCGCGACTCGCCGACGATCGAATCCTTCGGGAAGGTTTCCACGTCCGCGGTGAAATGCCCGCAGAAGATGATCGTGTAGGTCCACAGGTTGCGCAGGACGTTGGCTACCACGTTGCCCAGAAGCACCGGCAGGAAGAACGGGCCGGCCAGCAGCGGGAACAACACGTAGTCCTTCAACACCTGGCGTGCCATCTTCCGGCCCACGGGGCGGAACAGTTTGAGCATCTGCGCGTTGCTGGTCTTGCCGTACCACCAGCGACCCAGTCGCAGGTCCTGGATCGCGATGCCCCATTCGAACAGGATCGCGAAGATCACCGCGACGACAGGCTGTGCCAGGTAGAACGGCTTCCAGCGCTGCTCGGGGAAGATGCGCAGCAGGCCATAGCCGATGTCGTCGTCCATGCCGCGCACGTTGGTATAGGTGTGGTGCTTGAAGTTGTGCGTCTTGCGCCAGTTGTCGCTGGTGCCGACGATGTCCCACTCGTAGGTCTTGCCGTCCAGGTGCGGATCGCGCATCCAGTCGTACTGGCCGTGCATGACGTTGTGGCCCAGTTCCATGTTCTCGAGGATCTTGGACAGGGCGAGCAGCAGTACGCCGGCGATCCACGCTGGCACCAGCAGGCCTTGCACGAACGCGCCCAGGAACAGCAAACCCCGGCCGGCGAATCCGGTGTAACGCACGGCTTTGACGATCGCGCGGATGTAGTCGGCGTCGCGTTGTCCGAGCGTGGCGACGGTGCGGGCGCGCACCCCATCGAGTTCGGCGCCGAAGCGCTCGAGTTCGGCCGCGGTCAATGCGCGGTTTCTGGAGCTCGTGCGGTTGCTGGAATTCGTGCGCATCGCGGGATCACAGTTCAAGGACGAGGTCGCTGGTCGCGGCGTTGACGCACAGCCGCAGCGCGGACACGGGTTCGTGTTCGGTATCGCCGGTATGCAGGTGCCGGGTCGTGCCCGATCGCTTGCCGCAGGCGCAGGTGTTGCAGATGCCCATGCGGCAGCCGGAGGCAGGTTTCAGTCCTTCGGCCTCCAGCGCCTCCAGCAACGACTGGCCACGCGGCAGCGACAGCGTTCGCTGACTCGCGGCCAAGGTGACCTGCACGGTGCCGCTGTCTTCGGTCGCGTTGTCTCTAAGCCGCGGCGGGGTGAACGCTTCTGCCTTGAACTCCACCGCATGCGATGCCACCAGCGCACGGGCGGCATCGACGAAGCCGCCCGGACCACAGGCATGGATGCGACGCGCCGCAAAGTCCGGAACGAGAGCGGACAACTGCGCGTCGCTGATGCGGCCCTCGCGTTCGTCTTCAGTGGTCGCCGTGTCGCGGGTCAGGAGGAAATGGACGCAAAAGCCGGTGTGGTCCTTGGCCAGCTCGCGTAGTTCGTCGACGAAGCAAAGCTCGTCGCGGGTGCGTGCCCAGTACAGCAGGGTCATGGGTGCCGGCATGCCGCGCGCCGCCAGTTCGCGGGTCATCGCCATCAGCGGCGTGATGCCGCTGCCGGCGGCGAGGAACAGCCAGGACTCGTCCGTCGCCTCGGGCAGGACCATGTCGCCGAAGGCCGGACCGAGGTCGAGCACATCGCCGACCTTGGCCGCGCGGCACAGGTGCTGGCTGAGCTTGCCGCCCGCGATGGCCTTCACGGTGATCGCGATGCGGCCATCGGCGCGGCGCGTGTCGCTCAGGCTGTAGCTGCGCGTGACCCGCGCGCCGTCGATCTCGACGCTGACGTTGAGGTGCTGGCCGGGCCGGATGCCATTCCAGTGGCGATTGGGTTGCAGCAGCAGGGTGACGGCATCGCTGGATTCGTTGCGACGCCCCACAATCCGCGCCAGCGGGCGGTTCCAGGACCAGGTCGGATTGAGACGGGAGGCCCAGAAATCAAACGCTTCCGGTGTGCCAAGGGGGCGAACAAGGCCCTTGAGGAGGCCACGGGTACGACGCGAGGTGGAGCGGCGGACAGCACTCATGGGCCCGACTATACACATGGAAAGACATGTGTGTATACACGTGTATATTCAGTTTGGCGGATATGATGCTTTCCGACGCCGGCTTCCGCCCATGACCACTGCCGTGACCCACCGAGCCATTCCCGCCGAGAGCGTCCCAGCCGAGACCGATCTGGCCTCCGGGCGTAAGGCCGCCATTTCCCGGGACGACCTGCTCGCGGCGGCCCTGCGCCTGATCGGCCCGCACCGCAGCGTTTCGAGCCTGAGCCTGCGCGAGGTGTCGCGCGAAGCCGGAATCGCTCCGAACAGCTTCTATCGTCAGTTCCGCGACATCGATGAATTGGCCGTTGCGCTGATCGATCTGGCGGGACAGTCGTTGCGCAAGATCGTGGGCGCGGCGCGCCATCGCGCGACGACCGACCACAGCATCGTCCGCGGCTCGGTGGAGGCGTTCGTGGAGCAGGTGCGGGCCGACGACAAATTGCTGCACGTGCTGTTGCGCGAGGGCACCGTCGGTTCGGATGCGTTCAAGCGGGCGGTGGACCGCGAGCTCATGTTCTTCGAGGAAGAACTGCGCATCGACCTGGTTCGCCTGTACGCCGCCGACAACGTCGCGCTGTACGAACCGGCGCTGGTCGCCAAGGCGATCACGCGGCTGGTGTTCGCCATGGGCGCCACGGCCATGGATTCGCCACCGGAAAAGGACGCCGAACTGATCGACCAGATGACCCAGATGGTGCGGATGATCCTGGCCGGCGCGCGCGCGGTGGGCCGGGCGGAGTCGCGTCGATCGGGCGAATGATGATGTCGAAAGCCGCTGCAAAGACTTTTGGCGGCGAAATCAATCCCGGACGAAGCAGGTAGAGCTAGCCTAGCTCTGCGAACGCTGTGCCAGCCAGCGGTCCAGCTGATTGGCGAAGGCCTGGGTGTCCCTGGCGTGGAAGGCGGACGGTCCGCCGGTCTGCACGCCGCTGCCGCGCAGCTCCTCCATGAAATTGCGCATCGACAGGCGCTCGGCCATGTTGTCGGGGGTGTAGCGCTCGCCGCGTGGGTTCACGGCCTGCGCGCCTTTTTCCAGCACCAGTGCGGCGAGCGGGATGTCCTGCGTGACCACCAGGTCGCCGGGTTGGACCCGCTCGACGATGGCCGCGTCAGCGGCGTCGAAACCGCCGGGAACCTGCAAAGCCCGGATGAAGCGCGAGGGCGGCGTGCGCAGCCATTGATTAGCGACCAGGGTGACCTGGACCTGCGCGCGTTCCGCCGCGCGGAACAGGATCTCCCTGATCACGCCTGGACAAGCGTCGGCGTCCACCCAGATGCGGGTGGGCTCGGTCACCCGTGTGAATCGTCCTTGGCGGGTGCCGGCGGATTCGCGAGATCCTTGGCGGCCTGCTTTTTAGCCTGTTTCTCGTCCTGCTTCTTTTTCTTGGCGATTTCGCGCTGGCGTTTCTCGAAGGAATAGTTGGGCTTGGCCATGGGCGATCTCGTGGGGAATGGCGAATAGTGTAGCGGTTGCAAGGGGTGATGCAGTTTTTGGGGCGGGGGACGGGTTCATCTACAGCCGCCGTAAGGTGTCCTTTCCGGCTTCCCCGTCTTTGAGAGGACTATGGAGATTCAGCCTGCGTCCTGCCCCGCAGCATCGCCGCATACAGCCCCAGCGCGACCAGCCAGCAGATCGCCAGCGACCACAGGTCGTGCGATAAAAAATGGGCGCCGCGCAGTTGCTGGGTGAAGCCAATCAGCGCGCCCAGGCCGATCGGCACGACCAGCCCGAGCCAGCGAAAACGCGGGCGTGTGGCGAGGAAAAAGAAGTACAGCGCCAGCCAGCAGTAGCCGGCACTGGCGTGCGCTGCCGGGAAGCAGGTTCCGCGAACGCCGGCAGGACGCGCTGCGAACAGCCCGTGATGGGGGCGTGTGCCGCCATAGCCCAGCACATCCCAGGGACAGTCCATGTTGGTCCACGACTTCATCCATCCCACCAGCAGCGCCGCACCGGCCGTGGCCAGCAGCAGGTAGGCCAGCGGCCAGCGCCAGGACGCCAGGCGATCGCGTCTCAGGGCGGCGATCCAGATCGCCAGCACCGCCAGCCATGCGGCGATGGCGAGCAGGCGACCGCCGGTATGGATCACCGTATCGGCAACGAAGGACGAGCGCAGTGTCCAATCGCTTCCCTGCGCCATATACAACCGGCTGGCCCAGGCGCGGTCGATATCGAACAGTTCGAGTGCGGCCGCCGCCGCGATGAACGCCAGCAACGGCCACAGCAGGTGGCGTCGGTAGAAGCCCGCGGGCGCGCGTACGGCCGCGAGACCGACATGACCGAGGGCATCGGAAGGCATGGGCATGGCCGTAACGCGCTGGCAGGAGGCAGACCCCGATCTTCGCGGATGCCTCGTCGCGGGCGCGTCGATTCCGGGTGGCGACTGCGAAGATCCGGCCCGCAATTCGTGGACGGCGGGTTCAGACCACGCTGCGTGCGTTGGATGGCGCGCTGGTTAATGGAAGGCGATGCCCGGTCGGAGGACACACTGAAAGACAAGCAGCAGTAGCAGGACCGCGGCGAGGGGTTTGGTCACCGAGCCTGCCGGGTTGCCGCTCGCGCGCACCCGGTCGAAGCACCAGGCGCCGGCCTGCATCCAGGTCACGCCGAGCACCGCCACCCAGCCCGGCAGCAGCACGACTTCGATCCACTCGCGCGGGACGCGGAACGGGACGATCAGCACGGTGCCGGCGAGCATGGGCAACGTTGCCATGAGGAAAACGAAGCGCATGCGCGCGCCTGGAGTGGCGATGCGATCAGGGCGGTCTGCCAACGCGAGCAGCGGCTGGGTGAGCCACAGCGCGATGGGCGGAAGGGCGGCCAACGCGATCATCGCGGCGACGAGCTTGGTTGTATTGCCCAGCTGCAGGTAGGACATGGCCATGCCCAGATCGCTGCCGGGGCTGATCGCGCCGATGGCGACCTGCGGCAATGCCATGAAGATTCCGCAGTACGCCATCCAGATCAGCAGCAGTCGTGCGCTATCCGAGGTGCCCGAACCACGCTTGAGCCACCACAGGCAACCCGCGGAGGTCAGCACGGTCGCCAATGCGCCGGTGCCCTGGAACAGGCTGGCCAGCGGATGCGTCCCCTCCCACTGATGGTTGTTGTGGAAAAGCGTCGGGCGCAGGCCAGGCGTAAATGCCTTGGGCAGCACCAGGAACAACTCCTGGATGAAGAAGGTGAGGTTGAAGGCGAGGACGTATAGAAGAGTCGAGCGGATCGTCGACTTCCAGTCCCACGGCGTCGCTGCGGCGGCGCACCGTGCGCGCCGCGCATGCATCAGGCCGGCGAAGCCCAGCAGCACAGGTCCGACTATCGCGATGAGCACCGCTGCGATTGCAATCACTTGGCCATGCATGGGCCGGGTCCTGGGGCATCAGGCGCGCACTATACAAGCGGCGTGCCCCGAGCTCGGAGCCGGAAAGCCGGGTATTCCCCGAAGGATGTGAGGCGTGGGGCTGGGATGCTGCGCAGCTCAATGGCCCGATGCAAAGAAATTGACGCCGTCACCGCTGCGAAGCGGATACGCCCAGCCTGCTTCGATCTCGACGTTGACGAACCAGGTCAGGCGGATGCGCACACCCACGCCTATGTCCGCGTAGGGCGAACCGTCGCGCAGGCCTTCGCGATCGTCGTCGGTGCCACCCACTTCGACGAAAGCCAGCAGGCGCAGCCAGTTCCACTTGATGGGGCGCAGGTATTGCAGCGAACCGTAGTAGTAGCGGTTGCCTTCCAGATCGTCCGAGTCGTAGCCGCGAAGGCGCGAGGAGCCACCCAGCGAGAATTCGTTTCGGCTGTTCGGGCCGCCGGTGATCAGGCCGGCGCTTCCCAGCACTTCCCAGGTCTGGTGCGGCGTTTCGCCCAGGGCCTTGGACTGGAAGTAGTTCACGATAGTGCGGGTGTAGCTGTAGTCCGAGCCCAGGCCGCTGCCGGCGGCCTCGACGCGTGCGTCGAAGCGCCGGCCGGTTTCGCTGTACAGGTGAAAGCGCACGTCATCGAAGTCGGCGGTGCCCACCAACGCGAGGGCCTTACCGTCCGGTGGCGGCGCGAAATCGCCCGACGTGTCCTGGCGCTGCCAGAACAGACCGCCACCCACGATCCAGCCACTGCGTGGGCGGCCGGTGCGCAGGTCGCGCGCCAGGCCTATGTCGACCTGGTCGAAGGTCTCGTCGAAGGCGTCGTCGGTGACTTCGTTGGTACCGAGGTCGATGACCGGCGTCACCCGTTCGATCCGCTCCAGGCGGACGCGCAGTTCGTACGGACTGTCGAACAGATAGGGCGCGCGGTAGCCCAGGCGCACGCTGTCTTCCTCGCGCCGGTCGCGCTCCTCGGGGAAGTCGCCGGATTCCACGGCCAAGTTGAGCCGATGGTTCAGGCCCCAGACGTTGGCCCAGCGCAACTGCGCGCCATAGCTGACGTCGCGGTCGGAACTGGCGTCGACGCGTGGCACGACCAATAGGTGGTACTTCTCGCGAATGTCGATGTTGAGGACCACGCCGCCCGGTGCCGGCTGTGTGGTGGCTTCGACCGTGCGGAACAGTCCCAGGTCCAGCACCGCCTGCCGACCGTTCTCGATCGCGCTGGGGTCGGCGGGATCGCCGGGGGCCAGGTCCAGTTCGCGGAGGATGACCTTGTCTCGGGTCTTCTCGTTGCCGCTCAGGTGGATCTCTACGATGCGCGGCACCGGCTCGGGTTCGGACACCTGCGCGGCCGCCGTCGAGGCCTGTGCGCAAATCAGTGACCCTGACAGGCAATACGTGAGGAAAGACGGCCGGTTCATTTTCCCTCTGGTCGCGGACAACCTGGGGTGGGCCGCACAGCTGGGTCGATGGTCGGCCGGAGATTCTTCCTCCGCCCATTTTCGCGTGCCGTGTGTATGGCGTTCTTGCAACCGGGCGAACGCGCGGAGGCTGGGTGGTCGGCCATGTCGTGTCCGGCCCGGTTACGCCATGGCGTTGGCCCGAGGGCGTGCAATGCACAAATGCCCCCATGGAGAACGGTCAGATGAGCGATACACATACCGGCACCTGCTTCTGCGGCGCCGTCGGCATCGAGGTCACCGGCGCGCCGGAGGCGATGGGCTACTGCCACTGCGAGTCCTGCCGCGCGTGGTCAGCCGGACCGGTCAATGCATTCACCTTGTGGAAGCCGGAGAACGTCAAGGTCACCCAGGGCGCGGAGCTGGTGGGGCACTACCAGAAAACCGCGAACAGCGACCGGCAGTTCTGCACCCGCTGCGGCGGCCACCTGATGACCCATCAC
>DATDBD010000272.1:0-5758 GCA_036525015.1 Lysobacter sp. | reverse complement strand
TCCTGAACCGCAGGTATCGCGATGCCCACCTCTTCTTCCAGCGGCAAACGCCCCACCAAGAAGGTCAGCTCGACCATTCTCGCGGCCGATCCCACGCCAGAGCGCGAACCGCGCGGCGCGCGGCGCAAACGCGAGACCCGGCTGCGCCTGCTCGAAGCGGCGCTGCGCCTGATGGCGAAGAAGGGCATGGAAGGGGTTGCGATCAACGAGATCACCGAGGCTGCCGACGTGGGCTTTGGTTCGTTCTACAACCACTTCGAATCGAAGGAAGCGATCTACGGCGCGGTAATGGAGTGGGTATTCGAGGATTTTGGTGACGCCCTGGATCGCCTGTCCGGCGACATTGCAGATCCGGCCGAAGTGGTCTCGGTGTGCGTGCGTCACACGCTGTTGCGGGCGCAGCGTGAGCCGGTGTGGGGCCAGTTCCTGATCCGCGAAGGGTATTCCGCGCGCGTGCTGGAACGTGGGCTCGGACAACGGCTACTTCGCGACATCCAGAAGGGAATCGCGTCCGGGCGCTTCAAGCGTGAAGACGCACTAATGAGCTTCCTCTCCGTCGGCGGCACGGTGCTGGCATCCATTTCGGTCTGGCTTCAGTTCCAGCAGACGCACGGCATGCGGGGCACCGCGATCGACCAACTGGGATTCAATGTCGACGACCTGCCGCAACGGGTTGCCAAGACGCTGCTGTTGTCGCTGGGCTTGAGCGGCCTTCAAGCGGAGAAGATCGCGTACCGCCCGTTGCCCGGCGACGGCACGCTTCCCGAAACGTTGCCCGGATCCGCAGCGGCAGTTGCCGGATAAGCCGGTCAATGCGCGGCGATCGCCCTGCACGACGAAAGTAAAATGCCTGCAGTTCCACAACGCGCAACTCCCGTGCCGCAGCTGGCCAAACTCACGCGTCCCCGGCTTCATCGGGTGCTGCCGCGTGAGCGCCTGTTCGCGCGTCTCGACGCCTGCCGAACCTCCCCGCTCGTCTGGATCGCCGGCCCTCCCGGCGCCGGTAAGACCGCGCTCGCCGCAAGTTGGCTGGACGCGCGACGCATCGGCGGCATCTGGTACCAGGTGGACTCCGGCGACAGCGATCTGGCGGCGTTCTTCCATTACCTGGACCGGGCCGCGCCGCGTGGCACGCGCAAGCACGCGCCCTTGCCGACGTTCACGGCCGCGCACCAGATGGACCCTGCCGGATTTGCGCGGCTGTACTTCCGGGCGCTGTTCGAACGACTGAAGGCGCCGTCGGTGCTGGTGTTCGACAACTACCACGAGCTGACGCCCACGGCACCGCTGCACGGGCTACTGGAAACGATCGTCCGCGAGGTTCCCGAGGGCATCACCCTGCTGATAACCAGCCGCGGCGAACCACCGGCCCAATGCGCCGGGCTGCGCGCGAACGACCGCCTGGCCCTGCTCGACTGGGACGCGCTGCGCCTGACCTTCGACGAGACCTGCGGGATCGCTTCGCTGCGACGCGACCTCGACGAAGCGAGCCTTCGTGCGCTGCATACGCGGGCCGACGGCTGGCCCGTCGGTGTGGTGCTTACGTTGGAGCAGACGCGCCGGGACGGATCCCCTGCCGATCTTCCGCTTCCGGACAACCGCGAGATCCTGTTCGGCTATTTTGCTGGCCAGCTTTTCGATGAGTTGTCCGACAGCGTGCGTGTCCAGCTCACGCAGCTGGCGCTACTACCACGCGCGACGGCGGAGCAGGCGGCGTCGCTGACGGGCGATGCCGGTGCGGGCGCTCTGCTCGAAGATCTATACCGCAGGCGACTGTTCGTCGAACGGCACGCGGACGCTTACCAGTTCCACGACCTGTTCCGCTCCTTCCTGTTAAGGCAGCTGGAGGCCGGAGCGGACGCCGAATCCGTTGCGGCGGTCCGTCGGCGCGCAGTGGCGTTGCTGGCGGACACCGGACAGCCGGAGGCCGCCTTCGACTGCGCGGCTCGCGGTGGCGACTGGGCGGCGGCGGGCTCGCTGGTTCCGCGTTTCGGACCGATGCTCCTGGAGCAGGGGCGCGTCGCGACCCTGCGCTCGTGGATCGAAGCGATGCCGGACGCGGCCCTGGAGGCGTCGGCGCAACTTACGTTCTGGCAGGGCGTATCTCTCATATCGCATCCGCTGCTGGCTCGACCGGTGTTCGAGGCGGCCTACGAGCGCTTCAGCGGCGACGTCGTTGGGCGCACATTGAGCTGCGCGGCGATCCTGTCCACCCACTACCTCGAATTCGATCAGGGCGCGTTCGAACTCTGGCTGGATAGACTCCTATCGCTGCTGGCCTCCAATCCGGAGTTCCCGGCGCCGGCGGCCGACTTGCGGGTGCACGCCGGACTGTTGTTCGCGTTGGGCTACCAACGGCCGCGCGCAGACCTCGTCGAGGCCTGCCTGACCCGCATGGGGAAGCTGCTGCTGTCGGCCGACATTCCGCTCCACGCGCGCGTCGATGCGACGACGATGATGCTTGCGCATCACCATATGACAGGCGATTTCGACGAAGCCGAACGGATTGTTGCGATGGTCTCGCCTTGGCTTGCCGATGCGTCATTGACGCCGAGCCATCGCGCAATGTGGATGCTGCAGCTTGGCCACTTCCGTTCCCGGCAAGGCCGCGACGGGGAAGCCGAGCAGGCCTTCGAGCAGGCGTTGCGGATCGCCGATGCCAACGCGCTGGTGCTTCCGCCGCTGCGGATCTATTCCCACTTCGGGCGCACCGCTATTGCGCTGTGCGCAGGCAATGCGGAGTCTGCGGACGCCGCGCGGACGCAGGCCGCCGCACGTTGGACGCTCGCGCGCCCGCTCGACCGCGCGCTCGACATGTGTTTCCGCACCTGGATCGCTGTCCACCGTGGCGAGCATGGGCAAGCTTTGATCTGCGCGCGTGAGCTGCGCGAGCGCATGGACCAGGTGGGACCGGTCTGGTTGCGCTGCATGGCACGCCTGCAACTGGCCATCGCCGAACTGGAGTGCGATAGGGACGCGGACGTCGGGCTCCTGTTTGAACAGGCGCGACAGCTGCTGGCAGGTACCTGCCTGGCGCGCCTGGAAGGCGCGGTGGATGCAGTCGAAGCGTGGATGCACCTGCAGCGCAGTAACGCGGCTGCGGCGCGGCCCTTGCTCGAGCGTTGCATGGGGGGCCAGAACGTCCTTCACGGACAGTTCCTGCTGCGCCTGCATCCGCGCTTGCTGACCGAGGTATACGCAGCCGCGCTGATGCTGGGTATCTCTGAGGGCGAAGTGCGCCACGCGATCCGCGAGTACGGCGTGCGTGCGCCCGTCGACGACGTGCCCGGCTGGCCTTGGACGTTGGAGGTGCGCATGCTGGGCCGGTTCGAGGTGCTGCACGACGGTCAACCGCTGACGTTCTCCCGCAAGCTGCCGAAGAAGACGCTGGCATTGCTGAAGGCGATCGTCGCACTGGGCGGACGCGCGGTGTCCGAGCAGCGCCTGCTCGACGCCCTGTGGCCGGATGAGGAGGGCGACGCCGCCGCGCGCGCGCTCGACGCCACCGTCCTGCGCCTGCGCGGATTGCTCGGCGACGCGGGCGCCGTCGTGCAACAGGGCGGCAAGCTGAGCCTGGATCCCGGGCGCGTCTGGGTGGACGTGTTCGCCTTTGAACAGGCCATCGTTTCTGCCGATGCCCACCGCGACGGACCGGGGGAGCCCGCCTTCCTCGCGCGCGCCATCGCGCTGTACCAGGGGAGCTTCCTGGCCGAGGACGCGGGTGAAGCCTGGCCCGTAGCCACGCGCGAGCGCCTGCGCGGACGCTTCATCCACGCCGTGGGCCGCCATGGCGAACGGCTCGAAGCCGACGGCGACTGCGAGGGCGCGGTGCACGCCTACTTGCGCGGCCTGGACGCCGACGCGGCGGTGGAGTCCTTTTATCAGGGCCTGATGCGCTGCTACCAGCGCCTGGGGCGGCGCAGCGAGGGGATCAGTGCGTACCTGCGGCTCCGGCAGCTGCTATCGGTCACGCTGGGCCTGACCCCCTCGTCCGCCAGCGAGCGGCTCTACGAGGCTCTGCGGGAACACGAGCCTGACTGATCGCAGATCGGCTCCGCCGATCCTTGCGCGGCCCCCTCTTCTCCTTCGCCGCGGGCCAGGGGAAGGAACGGCGGCGGCCGCTGACCTTCCCCGACAGGCGAAGGACCCGATTCCGAAAAAGTAGCCAATCCGTAGGCGCGTTACGCCGACGCTATCCGCATCCCAGAGGAAAGCGTCGATGACTTCTATCCGCAGCTATGTCGTTCGGATCTACCGCAGCGGCCGCGCCGGCATGACCGGCGTGGTCGAGGACGTGAAGACCGGTCGCTCCCGCCCGTTCAGTTCCGTCACCGAGCTATGGGACGCACTGCGCCCGCGGTCGCCACGTGCGACCTCATCGCACCCGACCGTCTCGCCCCCCGCGCCGCCGGCCCATCGCTGCGACTCCTCGTCCGACTGACCGCCAACGCCACAGGAACCACTCATGCTTCGTTCCCTCGCAACCATCGCCACGCTGGTCCTGGCGCTCTCGGCCTGCGGCCACTCCGCAGAACCGGTCGAAGACGTCCGCCCGGTCCGCACGCAACAGGTCAGCCGCGCCGGCATCGACAACACCGCGACCTATTCCGGCGAAATCCGCGCCCGCCACGAGGCATCGCTCGGCTTCCTCGTCGGCGGCCGCGTCCAGCGCCGCCTGGTGGAAGTGGGCGACCACGTTGCAGTCGGCCAGCCGCTGTTCCAGATCGACCCCACCGACACCACGCTCAACGCAAACGCCTCCCGCACCCAGGTGGAATCGACCCGCGTCCAGTACCTCCAGGCATCGCATGACTACGAGCGCTATGCCGAACTGGGCCGCTCGCAGTTGGTCTCGAAATCCGAGGTGGAGCGGATGCGCATGTCCATGGAGACGGCGCGCGAGGCGCTGCGCGCCGCGCAGGCCAACTATGGCGTGAGCGCCAACCAGACCTCGTACACCACGCTGCGCGCAACCACGTCCGGAGTGGTCACGTCGATCACTGCCGAAACGGGCAACGTGGTCGCTGCGGGCCAGGTCGTCGTCAAGATCGCCGAACGCGGTGAGCGCGAGATCGTCATCAGCATTCCCGAAGCACGCGTAGACGAACTGCGCAATGCACGCAGCCTGTCCGTCGAACTGTGGGCTGCCCCTGGACGCCTCTACGTCGGCAGACTGCGTGAACTCGCGCCGGACACCGATGCCGTGACCCGCACGTATTCCGCCCGCATCAGCATCCCTGGCGCGGACGACAAGGTCGGCCTGGGCATGACGGGCAAGCTGCTCCTCTCACTGCGCGGCGACGACCGCCTGCGCCGTCTGCCGCTCACGGCGCTCTACGACGTTGACGGCAAGCCCACGGTCTGGGTGGTGGATCCGAAGACCTCGCGCGTCCAGCTGCGCCAGGTGATGGTCTCGCAGGCGCAGCGAGACAGCGTGCTCATCAACCGCGGCCTGCGCGACGGTGAACTCATCGTCACCGCCGGCGCCAACCTGCTGCATGCGGGCCAGAAGGTCCGCCCGGTTGATGTCAGCGACCTGCCGGGGGCGCGCTCGTGAAGTCATTCAATCTCTCGGCCTGGGCCCTCAAGCACCAGCAGTTCGTGCTGTTCCTGATGTTGCTGCTCAGCATCTCCGGCGCCTACGCCTACCTGCACCTGGGCCAGGCGGAGGATCCCGAGTTCACCGTGAAATCCATGGTGGTGCAGTCCAGCTGGCCAGGCGCCAGCGCGGGCGACATGGCGCAGCAGGTCACCGACC
>DATDBD010000271.1:0-10524 GCA_036525015.1 Lysobacter sp. | reverse complement strand
TGGCGCGGCGACACGCGGCCGTCGGGATAGAGGATCACCACGTTGAAGCCGGGGCGACGATGGAACGCGGCGGCGACGGCGGCTCCGGTGTCGCCGGAGGTTGCGACCACAATGGTCGTGGGAGCGGCATCGGTCGGGCGCAGTTGCGCCGAAGCCGCCGCCAGGAACCGCGCGGCGTAGTCCTTGAACGCGGCGGTGGGGCCGTGGAACAGCTCGAGCAGGTGATCGCCGTCGTTGGCCAGCGATCGCAATGGCGCGGGGAACGCATAGGCGTGTGCGCACAGCTCATCGAGGCGGTTGCGCAGCGTCGAGCCATCGAAATACGGCAACAGCACCGCGCGTGCAGTGTCGGCGAGGGAGGCGGCACAGGGCAGCGACGACAGTGTCGGAATCTGTCCGGGCACGTACAGGCCGCCGTCGGGAGCGAGGCCGGCGACCAGTGCCTGATCGATGCCGTTGGGCGGGGTCTTGCCACGGGTACTGGTGAAATTCATGGAAGGGTCCACATCGGATCGCCATTCCCCACGGGGACGGGGACAGGGATCGGGCTTGGTCACTGTGGATTCCCGCCTGCGCGGGAATGACGGCATCGGGTTCAACGCGGTGCCTGTTCGATGACCTCCGCGCGCGGACCCGCCACCGGGGTGACGTACGCCCGCGAGCCATAGCCGGCTGCGGCGAACGCGGCCTGCATCGCCGGCGCTGCCGCTTCGGCGTCGGCCTTCGACGCGAACCACGCGAACGTGCTGGGACCCGCACCGGAAATGCTGGCGCCGAGCGCGCCATGCGCCAGTGCCGCGGCCTTGGCCTCGGCGAACCCCGGGATCAGCGGTGCGCGACGCGGCTCCACCAGCAGGTCCTGCAAGCCTTCGCGCAGCAGGTCGACATCGCCCCGTTGCAAGCCGGTCAGGAACAGCGCCAGGTGCGCGCTCTGCTTCACCACCAGCGGCAGCGGATAGGGATCGGCCAGGACCGAACGGGCGCGCCGTGTTTCCAGGGTCTGGTCGGGATGCACCACCGCAGCGTGCAGCCACGCAGGCACAGGTAGCGCAATCATCCGCGTCGCCGTCGCCATCACCACGCCACCGAGCAGCATCGGCGCGACGTTGTCGCCATGACGGCTGCCGCTGGAAACGGATTCTCCGTCGAGCGCGAATTCGTACAGCGCCTCGCGCGGCAACGGCATATCGAGCAGCGCATTGGCTGCGACCAGTGCCGCGACACATGACGCCGCCGAACCGCCGAGGCCCGAGCCCAGCGGGATGCCTTTTTCCAGTTCGAGTTCGAAGCCGTATGTCAGCCCAAGGCCGTTGCGCAGGCAAATCAGCGCCTGTCCGGCGGTGTTGAGCTCGGCCTCCATCGGCAAGGAATCGGCACCGGCGACGTGGCCGCGGATCGCGGCGATGCGTACGACCGGTTCGTCGATGCGGCGTACCGTCGCGATGTCGCGCACGCCGGCGATGGAATGGCCCAGCAGATCGAAGCCGACGCCGATGTTGCCGACGCTGCCGGGGGCAAACGCGCGGACCTGTCGTGGCTCGATGGCATCGCTCATGCGTGCGTCTCCATGTGCGCCTCGCCGTGCATCAGCGAGGCCCCGGATGCGGAGCCCAGCGACTGCGCGATCGCCAGCACATCGGCGAACACGCCGGCCGCGGTGACCTCCGGACCGGCGCCGGGACCCTGCACGACCAGGGGGTTGTCGGCGTAGCGGCGCGTGCGGAATTGCACCAGGTTGTCGGTCAAGCGCGTGTGGCAGCAGGCATGGTCGGGCGGCAGCGCCATCACGCCGACGCTGGCGCGGCCCTCGCGGTCGAGCCTGGCCAGGTGACGCAGCGCGCGTTGCTGCGCGGCGGCCTCGCGATAGCGCGCCTGCATCGGAGCATCCATTTCCTCCAAACGCGCCAGGAATTCGTCGCGACTGACATCGCGCAGCGCCAACGGCACCAGATTTTCCACTTCCACATCCTCGAGCGACAGCGCGCGACCGGCCTCGCGCGCCAGGATCACCAGTTTGCGCGCGACGTCCAGGCCGGACAGGTCGTCGCGCGGATCGGGTTCGGTATAGCCCAGCGCCTGTGCCTCGCGCACCAGTTGCGAGAACGGCGCGCTGCCGTCGTAGCGGTTGAACAACCATGCCAGTGTGCCTGAGAGCATGCCGTCGATGCCGATCAGCTCGTCGCCGGTGTCGAGCAGGTTGCGCAAGGTCAGCATGACCGGCAGGCCGGCGCCGACCGTGGCCTCGTAGCGGAAACGGCCGCCGCCGCGGCGGCCGGCGTCCAGGATCGCGGCGTAGTGCGCCCAGGCGCCGCTGCCGGCGTGCTTGTTGGGCGTGACCACGTGGATGCCGGCGGCAAGCCAGCGCGGGTAGTGCGCGGCGACCTGCGCGCTGGCGCTGCAGTCGACGATCAGCGCATGCGGCAGGTGCTCGCCGCGGACGTGGCGGGCGAAACGATCGAGATCGACCGGTTCGGTCCGATCGCCATCGAGCTGGCTGGCGCCGGCGTCGGGATTGAGGCCGCGCTCGTCCAGCCGCATCGCGCGGCTGTTGGCCAGAGCACGCAGGCGCAGGTCGAGTCCCGAGCGCGAGCGCAGTGCCGGAAGTGCCGACGCCAGTTGCGACAGCAGCGCGCGGCCGACCTGACCGGGCCCGATCAAACCGATCGAGACCGTCTGCGGGGACAGCCAGAACGCCGCATGCGCCGCGCGCAACGCGCGCGTGGCGTCGGGCTCGCTGACCGCGACGGAGATATTCCGCTCGCCCGCGCCCTGTGCGATCGCACGAGCGTTGACGCGGGCCTGCGCCAGGCCGCCGAGCAGGCGTGCGGCGACACCGGGCGTGCCCACCATGCCGTCGCCCACGGCGGCGAGCACCGCGATGTCGCGCGTCAGCGTGACCGCCTGGGCCTGGCGGTCGGCGATGGCCTCGGCGAACGCGGAGGCGATCGCATCGCGCGCGCGCTCGGCCTGGTCGGCGTGCACCACGCAGCAGATCGAATGCTCGGACGAACCCTGCGAGATCATCGTCACCGACACGTCGGCGCGGCGCAGCGCACCGAACAGGCGTTCGGCGGCACCTGGCACGCCGACCATGCCGTTGCCGACCAGTTCGACGATGGCCAGATCACGCACCAGGCTGATGCCCTTTACCGGAACGCCGCCGCGCATGTCGTCGGAGCCGATCAGCGTGCCCGGCAGGTGCGGACGCCGTGCATTGCGGATCCACAGCGGGATTCCGCGCTCCTGGACCGGCGCCATCGTCTGCGGATGCAGCACCTTGGCGCCGAAGTAAGCCAGCTCGCACGCCTCGGCATAAGACATCGACGGCAGGCACACGGCTTCAGGGACCAGGCGCGGGTCGGCTGACAGCACGCCGTCGACATCGGTCCAGATCGTCAGCGCGTCGGCGTCGAACAGGCTGGCGAAGATCGCCGCGGAGTAGTCGCTGCCGTTGCGGCCGAGCGTGGTGGCGCGGCCCTCGCCGTCGCGCGCCACGAAACCGGTGACGACGACATCGCCTTCGCCATGGAGGGACTGCCACTGGGCCAGGCGTTCGCGGCTCGCGGCCCAGTCCACCGCCATGCCCATCTCGCCCACGTGCACCGTCAGCACGTCACGCGCGTCCAGTCGTTGCCAGCCGTTGGCATGTCCGCCGAGCGCGGCGTGCATCAGTCGCGACGACCACACTTCACCCAGGCCTGGAAGGCCCCGGACGACGAGATCGCTGTGGTGTTCGCCGGCTGCAATCGCCGACAGTTGTGCACGCAGTTGCGCGAACTCATCTTCCAAGGCGGCGTGCAGACCGTGTTGCCGGTGACCGTCGAGCGCATCGGCGGCGTCGAGGTGGCGCTGGCGCAGCGCTTGCCAGTCGGGGGCCCAATCCCCGTCGTCGCGCACGGCGGCCAACAGCGCGATCAGCGCATCGGTGACGCCCTGCATCGCCGAGACCACGACGATGCGCCTGCGCGCGCCGTCTTCCGTCAGCGGCACCGCGGCGCGGTAGAGGGCGGGGTCGGCGAGGCTGCTGCCGCCGAACTTGTGCGCGTGGCAAGGCGCTGCGGCGGGGAGGGGTGAGGCATCGGCGGACGGCATGGGCGGGGCTCCGGGTGGGGCCTCCTCGTCCGTTGCGGGTGCCAGGCCTGCGCACCCGGTTCGGGTGCGGAGGCGTGGTCTTCAATCAGCTGGACACGCCCGTCCGCACCCCGAGTGAGGTGGTACCGGTACCCGTGGTAATCGCAACGACGCCCAACGCGACGGCCGCGCCGATGGGCGAGGTCGCTGGTTTGCGGGCTTTGATGTTGCAATGCGTCATGGGGCGAGAAGATCACGCGCTTTCGGGGCTGTCAACAGTTGCGGATGTAACGAGGCGGCCGCCGCTCGCCCGGTGCGATTCCTCGTTCGATGCCTTTGTGTCGGCAACGACACGCCGTAGAGTCTCCCGACTCCCGTGGGGATCCGGACGCGCTGCGTCGCGGCTGTGCGGGGGTGTTGGTTCCTTACTCCGGAACCCGGACTTCGCGCCGGAAGCTGGTCCTGTGCAGGCTCACGACTCCCTTGAACAGTCCCTTGCCGCGATCGACCTTGTCCATTCCCGAAGCGCTCCTCGTCTCGACGATCTGCTTCGGCCTGTTCACCGTCTGGTCCATCCAGGCCGTGCTGGCCGGCTTTCCCGATGCCACGTTCTCCGATGCCGGCAACGTGCTGTCGATCCTCCTCGAGGTGGTCCTGGGCGCATTCGCGGTGGCTTATCTGCACGCACGCAATTTCGATGTCGCGCCCATGTATCCGAGGCCGGAGCTGCGCGGCACGCTGATGGGCGTGGCCGTGTATGTCGCCGCCGTCGTGGCGGGGGACCTTGCCACGGCTGCATTCGCGGGCGAGCAAGGCCAAGACGGGCATTCTCGTTCAGCGGCATATCGTTGACCTCCATCGTGGTCTTCGCGATGGTCAACGGCACGTTCGAGGAAGTGTTCCTGCTGGGTGTCCTTGCCCGCAGCCTGCGCGATCACGGTCTACCGATCGCCATCGGCCTGCCCTTGCTGGTTCGCATCCTCTACCACCTGTACCAGGGGCCGGTCGGCGTCATCTGGGTCCTCACGTTTGGACTGGTAGTCAGCGTCTTCTATCTGCGCACCGGCCGCCTCTGGCCGGTGGTGTTCGCGCACATGCTCGGCGACATCGTGCCGATGGTCCTGGGCGAGGGGTAGTCGCCGCCGAGGGCGTCCGAAGTTGTCCCGGCCGGCCCCGCGTGATGAAATGCACGCCGAAGCGGGGGTACCGGCCCGACACGCCAGTCCAGGTGGCAGCCGGTTGAGACAGACCCTTCGAACCTGATGCGGTTGAGACCGCCGTAGGGAAGCTTCGCGACACCGCTTTGCGCGGTGCGCGCCGCCGCTTCGTCCGCGCGACGATCTCCGGCTGCCATAGCGTTCCACGCGCCGCCGCGCGTGGGGACCTTGCAGTCGACATCGAGACCGCTGTTTTCCAACGAAACAGGACGAATCCAATGAATGCGGTCCCCTCCGAGTTGATCCAACAGGCCGAGAAGCTGTCGGCCGACGTTACCCGCCCGATTCCGGGCTCGCACAAGATCCACGTCGAAGGGTCGCGTCCGGACATCCGCGTGCCGATGCGCGAAATCGCGCTGGCGCGCACGCCGACGATGTTCGGCGGCGAGGACAACGCACCGCTGGCGGTCTACGACACCTCGGGCGCCTACACCGACGGCAACGCCGAGATCGACCTGGCGCGTGGCCTGGCACCGCTGCGTGCGCAGTGGATCGCCGAGCGGGGCGATACCGAATTGCTGGCGGGCCTGTCGTCCGAGTTCGGCCGCCGTCGCGAGAACGATCCCAAGCTCGACGCCGTGCGTTTCGGTGAGCGTCCGCAGCCGCGTCGTGCCATTGCTGGAGCCAACGTCACGCAGATGCACTACGCGCGCCGCGGCATCGTCACGCCGGAGATGGAGTTCATCGCCATCCGCGAGAACCAGCGCCTGGAAACGATCCGCGAAGCGCACCTGCTCAGGCAGCATCCGGGCGAGAGCTTCGGCGCCAGCATCCAGAGGATCATCACGCCCGAGTTCGTCCGCGACGAAGTCGCGCGCGGCCGCGCGATCATTCCGAACAACATCAACCACCCGGAAAGCGAGCCGATGATCATCGGCCGCAACTTCCTGACCAAGGTCAACGCCAACATCGGCAACAGCGCGGTGTCCTCGGGTATCGCCGAGGAAGTGGAGAAGCTGGTCTGGTCGATCCGCTGGGGCGCGGACACGGTCATGGACCTGTCCACCGGCAAGCACATCCACGAAACCCGCGAGTGGATCATCCGCAACTCGCCGGTGCCGATCGGCACGGTGCCGATCTACCAGGCGCTGGAAAAGGTCGATGGTCGCGCCGAGGAACTGACCTGGGAGATCTTCCGCGACACGCTCATCGAGCAGGCCGAGCAGGGCGTGGATTACTTCACCATCCATGCCGGCGTGTTGCTGCGCTACGTGCCGCTGACCGCCGGTCGCGTTACCGGCATCGTCAGTCGCGGCGGTTCGATCCTGGCCAAGTGGTGCCTGGCGCACCACAAGGAGAATTTCCTCTATACCCATTTCGAGGAAATCTGCGAAATCATGAAGGCCTACGACGTGGCCTTCTCGCTGGGCGACGGCCTGCGGCCGGGCTCGATCGCCGACGCCAACGACGCGGCGCAGTTCGGCGAACTGGAAACGCTGGGCGAGCTGACCAAAATTGCCTGGAAGCACGATGTCCAGACCATGATCGAAGGCCCCGGCCACGTGCCGATGCAGCTGATCAAGGAAAACATGGACAAGCAGCTGCGCGAGTGCGGCGAGGCGCCGTTCTACACGCTCGGCCCGCTGACCACTGACATCGCGCCCGGCTACGATCACATCACCAGCGCCATCGGCGCGGCGATGATCGGCTGGTTCGGCACGGCGATGCTGTGCTACGTCACGCCGAAGGAACACCTCGGCCTGCCCAACAAGCACGACGTGCGCGAAGGCCTGATGGCCTACAAGATCGCCGCGCACGCGGCCGATTTGGCCAAGGGCCATCCGGGCGCGCAGGCGCGCGACAACGCGATGAGCAAGGCACGCTTCGAGTTCCGCTGGGAGGACCAGTTCAACCTGGGCCTGGACCCGGAACGCGCCCGCGAGTACCACGACGAGACCTTGCCGAAGGACGCGCACAAGGTCGCGCACTTCTGCTCGATGTGCGGCCCGCACTTCTGCTCGATGAAGATCACCCAGGACGTGCGCGACTACGCCAAGGAGCACGGCATGGGCGAGGACGCGGCGCTGGCCGAAGGCATGGCGGAGAAGTCGGCCGAGTTCCGCGCGCAGGGCGCCGAGGTTTATCACAAGGCCTGAGCGTGCAGCGCGTCCGCCCGGCGCGCGCGCTTGCGTCACCATAGGCAGGCCGGCAAGCTCGGCCTGCCATAAGCGGCAATGGGAGCGGTCATGGGTGACGGCGGCAAGCAGGCGGTGAGGGCAGGGATCAGCTTCGGCAGCGCCTTGGCCATCGTGATCTCGTGGACGGCCAACAAGTCGCTGCTGTGGGCCATCGTGCATGGACTGCTGTCGTGGCTGTACGTCATCTATTACGCGCTGCGCTACCACTTCCGGATGATCGGCTGAAGCGGGCATTGCCGGCATGAGCGATCGCAGCTACTCGTCCCTGCGCTGGCGCGTGACCGCGCGGCGGCATCCCTCGGCGTTCCTGCTGGGCGCCCAGTTGTTGAGCCTGGTGGTCTATCCGCTGTTCGACGACCTGCACGGTGGACGGGTCGTGTTCGGCGCATTTGGCGTGTTGGTGCTGGCGCTGGTGGTCTGGGTGGTCAACCGCAGTCCGGCCAATACCTGGGTCGCCTGGTTGCTGGCCATTCCGGCCTTCGGGCTGTCGCTGCTGTCGGTAGTGCTGGACAGCGAGATATTGCTGGTCGCCTCCTCCGCGCTGGAGGCGTTGCTGTACTTCTATGCCGCCGGCAGCCTGATCGGCTACATGCTGAGTGATCACCGCGTCACCTCCGACGAGCTGTACGCCGCCGGTGCGACGTTCACGCTGCTGGCATGGGGGTTCGCCTACGTCTTTCTGGTCTGCCAGGCCTGGTATCCGGGAAGCTTCACCGGAGCGGTCGAACCGGAACGGCCCCGGCAATGGCTGGAACTGCTGTTCCTGAGTTTCACCAACCTGTCCGCCGTCGGGCTGGGTGATGTCGTTCCGCTGGGCTCGACGGCGCGGGTGCTGGTGATGCTGGAGCAATTCGCCGGCGTCGGTTACATCGCGGTGGTGGTCTCCCGCCTGATCGGCCTGACCGTCTTGAAGCAGCCCCGCTGACGCTCTCTACCGGCGGGCATGCCGGGGCAGGCCATGCTGGAACACTGAATTCCGTAACCGGCGGTCGCGGAAGGAGGTTGCGAGGTCCGGGGTAATCGTCGGGACGTTAGAATGTTTCCTTGCCCGGCGCTTTACCGGAACCCGTCTACGCGCTTTGCCGCATGTGGCAGCTGAATGGACTGTACATTCAGGCACATGACGGAATCCGGGTCCGCGCGCACCATCCGCAGGATTCATGCCCCGCCCTACTGAACCACCGTCGCTGCACCCCCCTTCGGAGCGCCTGCGCGTCGGCGATTGCATCGTCGATGTGCCGCTGCGCGAGGTGCGTGCGCCGTCGACGCGCAGGCCGCAGCGGATCACGCCCAAGTCGATGGGCGTGTTGCTGGTGCTGGTCGAGAACGCGGGCAAGGTGGTCAGTCGCGATGCGCTCTTGGCCGAGGTGTGGCCCGATACGCTGCCCAGCGACGACGTCATCACCCAGGCGATCACCCAGCTGCGCAAGGCCTTTGGCCAGGAACGCGGCGACCCGCGCTATATCGATACGATCGCCAAGAACGGCTACCGCCTGCTGGCGTCCGTGGAATGGCTGGCGGCGACGTCTGCTGCCAAGGCCCCCGGGCAGCCTGCGCCGGTGCCGGAGGCCGTCGGCGGCGATGACGCCGTCGCAGCGGTGCCCTGGCCGGCCACGCCGCGGCGTTCGCACAGCGAGATGATCGTCGCCAGCGCGGTGGTATTGCTGTTGCTGGGACTGGTGCTGCTGTTCGCATGGTCGCGCAGCGGCGATGAGCGCGCAAAGATCGAACGCGACGCCTGGCTGCAGCAATCCCCGCCTGCATCGCGTCCTTATAGACTGATTACCTCGGCGCCCGGCTTCGAACTGATGCCGTCGCTGTCGCCGGATGCCTCGATGGTGGCCTACGTCGCGGTGCCGACGGATCAACGCAACACCGCAATCCTGGTGCAGACGACTGATCAGAGCCTGCCCCGGCAATTGACCCGGCCTACGGGCGAGGCCGAGGACAGCGTGCCGGCATGGTCGCCCAATGGCCGCGAGATCGCCTACGTGCGGATGATCCCTGGCCAGGAGTGCCAGGTGATGGTGGTCGCCGCCAGTGGCGGCGCCGAGCGCAAGGTCTCCGACTGCGATCGCCGAACCGCGCCGACCTTCTCGTGGACCCCGGACGGTCGCGGCCTGATCTTCGGCAGCATGGTGACGGAGGCCGGCTCCAGCGGGCTGCGCATCCTCGACCTGGCCAGCGGCGCGTGGCGCTCGGTGGAGTACCGCACCGGCACCGACGATGTCGATCTGTCGCCACGGTATTCCCCGGACGGGCGCTGGATCGTATTCGTGCGCAACGGCCCGCTGGGCGACTTCTGGCGCCTGCCTGCACACGGGGGGGAAGCGCAGCGGCTGAGCAACCTGCGCGCCGACATCCGCGGGTGGGACTGGTTGCCAGACGGCGCCGGATTGCTGTTCGGTCGAATGATCGACGGCAACGTCCGCATGAACAGGTTCGATTTCCACGAAGGTCTGGTCACCGATCTGGGCATCGACGACGTGTGGACGCCGACGGTGGCGCTTGCGCGTCCCGCGGCGGCTTTCGTGCAGCGCAAGCCCTATTACGGCCTGTTCCGGATAGCGCTCCCTGATCCGCGCCAGCCGGGCGTCCACGTCGCCGAGCCGATCTTCCCGTCATCGGCCCGCGACATATCGCCGATGGTCTCGCCGGACGGTCGGCAACTGGCCTTCTTCTCGGACCGCACCGGCGTACAGGCGCTCTGGTGGGCGGATCTGGCCAACCCCGATTCGCTGCGGATGATCGCCGACGTGCAGCCGCGACCCCGCTACGCTCCGGTCTGGTCCCCGGACAGCCGTCGCTTGCTGGTTACGGGCGTCGACGCCACGGGCAAGTCGGGTATCTATGAGGTGATGCCCGCCCGCGGTCAGGCGATTCGCCTGCCGGTGCCGGTCCGCGACCCGGCCGAGGCGGTCTACGTGCCGGATCCGAAACGATTGCTGATCCTGGCCGGGGCGGGCGACGGACGACTGCAATTGGCCTTGTTCGACCGCAGCGCCCAGCCCTGGCGGCGGGTGGCGAGCCTGGACGACGTGTCGCACGTTCAACTCGACGTCACCGGCAAGCGGCTGCTGTTCACCCGCCAGACCCGC
>DATDBD010000270.1:0-3015 GCA_036525015.1 Lysobacter sp. | reverse complement strand
CGATCTGCAGACCGGCAAGCAGGTGTGGGAATACAAGCCCGAGAAGAAGTCCGGCCTGCGCCTGTCCGGTGGTCCCGGTGTGGGCGACGGACTGGTCGTGATCGGTGACCTGAATGGCCACGTGATCGCGCTCGACGCCGCTTCCGGCGCGGAGAAGTGGAAGGCGCAGGTAACCAACGAGGTCATTGCTGCGCCGACAATCGGCATGGGTACCGTGTTCGTGCGCAGCAACGACGGTCGTGTGACCGCGTTCGATGCCGCCAGTGGCGAGCGTCGCTGGTTCTGGGTGCACGACGTGCCGGCATTGACGGTGCGTGGCAACGATTCGCCGGTGCTGGGTCCGGGCTATGTGTTCGTCGGCAACGACGACGGCACGGTCAGCGCGCTGTCCGCGAGCGATGGCCGCACGGTCTGGGACCAGGCCATCGGCCAGTCCGAAGGCCGTACCGAGCTGGACCGCATGTCCGACGTCGACGGTGCGCCGGTGCTGGAAGGCACCACGCTGTACGCGACCAGCTTCAAGAACCAGACTATGGCCATCGACGCGCCCAGCGGTCGCCCG
This sequence comes from Lysobacter sp., assembly GCA_036525015.1. Classification (GTDB taxonomy): domain Bacteria; phylum Pseudomonadota; class Gammaproteobacteria; order Xanthomonadales; family Xanthomonadaceae; genus Lysobacter_J. Next base: position 2,453 of record DATDBD010000270.1, on the reverse strand, counting down.
ATGTGGGCCAGCGATCACGGTGGCGCCGGCCGCATCGGTCTCGGCAGTGATCGCCTGGTCATCACCGACCCCACCGGTATCGTGTTTGGCCTGGACAAGACCGGCGGCAGCGCGCTCTGGCAGCAGCCGGGGCTGGCGCGTCGCAGCCTCACCGGCGCCGCGGTCCAGGGCGACTACGCCGTGGTCGGCGATTACGATGGCTACGTGCATTGGCTGAAGCTGGATAATGGCGAATTCGCCGCTCGTAGCCGCGTCGGTGGCAAGGCGCTGCGCGCCGCGCCAGTCGTGGCCGACGGCATCGTGCTGGTGCAGAACATCGACGGTGAACTGACCGCGTTCTCCATCGCGCAATAATCTGCCGGGAAGCGACCCGGCCCCGCCCCGGCCTTGGCCGGGGCGTTCATTTTGATCGGGTAGGTTTCCCATGCTTCCGTTAGTCGCCCTCGTTGGCCGTCCCAACGTCGGAAAATCCACGCTGTTCAACGCGCTTACGCGCAGCCGTGACGCCCTGGTCCACGACCAGCCCGGCGTCACGCGCGACCGCAACTACGGCGTATGCCGTCCCGAGGGCAAACCCGCATTCGCGGTCGTCGACACCGGCGGCATCGCCGGTGAGGACGAAGGCCTGGCCGGCGCCACTGCCAGGCAGGCCCGGGCAGCGGCGGAAGAGGCGGACCTGGTGTTGTTCGTCGTGGACGGACGCGAGGGTGCTTCGTCGCTCGACGACGACATCCTGAAGTGGCTGCGCAAGTCGGCACGGCCGACGGTGCTGGTGGTCAACAAGACCGACGGCCTCGATGCGCAGGCGGCGATGAACGATTTCGCCCGCTACGGCTTCAGCGACGTGATCGCGGTGTCGTCGGCGCATCGCCAGGGCATCGACGATCTGATCGATCACTCACTGGGAAGGTTGCCGGAAGAGGGCGCCACCACTGAACTCGATGCCGATCCCTCCCGCATCCGCGTGGCCTTCATCGGTCGTCCCAACGTCGGCAAGTCGACGCTGGTCAACCGGTTGCTCGGCGAGGAGCGCATGATCGCCTCCGACGTGCCGGGCACCACCCGCGACGCCGTGGCGATCGACATGGAGCGCGACGGTCGCCTGTACCGTCTGATCGATACCGCCGGCCTGCGCCGCAAGTCGAAGGTCGAGGAGGTGGTGGAGAAGTTCTCCATCGTCAAGACGCTGCGCGCCATCGAGGAATGCCAGGTCGCCGTGATCATGCTCGACGCGGGCGAAGGTGTGACCGACCAGGACGCCAGTGTGCTCGGGTACGCGCTCGACGCTGGCCGCGCACTGGTGGTCGCGATCAACAAGTGGGATGGCCTTACCGATTACCAGCGACAGCAGGCCGAGTCGCTGTTGGCGCGCAAGCTCGGATTCGTTGACTGGGCCGAGGCAGTACGCATCAGCGCCAAGCATGGCTCGGGCTTGCGTGAACTGTTCAAGGCGGTCCATGGCGCGCACGCGTCGGCAACGCGGGAGTTCAGCACCAGCGAGGTCAACAAGGCGCTGGAAGTCGCCTACGAGACCAACCCACCGCCGACCGTTCGCGGACACGTTGCCAAGCTGCGCTACGCCCACCCCGCGGCCAGCAATCCACCGACGTTCGTCGTGCACGGCACGCGCCTGAAGACGCTCAGCGATACCTACAGACGCTACCTCGAGAACTTCTTCCGCAAGCGGTTCAAGCTGGTCGGCACGCCGGTCCGCTTCGCCTTCAAGGAAGGCACGAATCCGTATGAAGGCAAAAAGAACGTATTGAGCGAGCGTCAGGTAGCGAAGAAGAAGCGACTGATCCGCCACGTCAAACGCGGCAAGTGACGTCCTGGCCCGCGCGCATTGCGCGCGGCTTGCCACGACGTCATCCCCGCGAAGGCGCGATCCACCGCCTTGATCCCGACGAATCGCGCAGTGTCGGCGCGCCGTCACAGCCAATTGCACGACAATGGCACCGTGACCCCAAGCCCCGCCGCCTCCGACATCACTCTGGGCATCCTGGCCGGCGGGCGTGCGACCCGGCTCGGCGGCATCGACAAAGCCTGGCTGGAACGCGATGGTGTGCCGCAGGTCGTGCGATGGCAGCGGCGCTTTGCCCACGAAACCGGCGCCGTGCTGGTCAGCGCCAACCGCAACCTCGAACGCTATGCGCTGGCCGGCTTGACCACGGTGGCCGATCGCACGGCTACCGATCTGGGGCCACTGGCCGGGCTGGACGCTTTGGCGCAGGCATGCATCACGCCATGGCTGCTGACGCTTCCCGTCGATCTGGTCGGCGTCAACGAGTGCCTGCTGCCCACGCTGGTGGCATTGGTGGGCGCCAACGGAGCCTTCGCAGTAGACGACGACGGCCCGCAGCCGTTGGTCGCGCTGTGGCGGGTGCGGGCGCTGCAGGACGCAACCGCGGCGGCGGCCGCGACAGGCGAGGTTGCCGTGCATGCGCTGCAGGCCG
>DATDBD010000269.1:0-6624 GCA_036525015.1 Lysobacter sp. | reverse complement strand
GCAAAAAGCGCGCAAATAAAAAGCCCGCCCCGGTCGAACCGGTTGCGGGCCTGCTCCCTCCCCCACGTCGGGATGCGAGTCGATCGTGAAGGAACCGTTATTCGGTTGCACGCTGCACTGCAAAAGAGAACTGGACAGTTTTAAAAAGAGCCCTGTTCAGCCGATGAATCGGCCAAAAAACAGGGGCCCGGACGGGCCCCTGTTCAGTTCTTCCACTGCCCGCTTACGGGCGCGCGATGGTGATCATCGGCGAGGTCCAGGTCTCCCAGTGCGCCGGGTTGCTTTCGTCACCCAAGGCCTTGAGCACGGACATCTTCACCACGTACTGCCCGTTCGGCACGGTATAGCTCTTGTTGCCGGCGGTGGTGATGCCATCCCACGACAGCGCGAAGAAGCCGGTCGAGGTCGAGTTGCGACCCAGGTACTCGTCCTCCAGCGCGTTATGCCAGGACTTGCCGGTGTTCGCGTCGGTCACGTCCAACCGCATCTTGCGCGACTGGTGATCCAGGTGCACCAGGAAGAACGGCACGTCGTTGCCGGCCATGGTGTAAGTGGCGCCGCCTGGTTGGCCGAAGTAACTGCCGTTGGTTAGCTTCGCCAGCCACGGGAACCCGTTCGCCGTGGGCACCAGCACCTGACGCAACTGGTAATCGCCAACGTAGCCGGCAAACGGCACGCGCAACGTGGCGCTGCCGTCATCCGGGGTCATGACCAGGTAGCCGCCGTACTGGCTGCCGACGGGCAGGCCGGCGGGCGCCGTGATCGTCACGCCGACGGTCGCCGTCGCACCCGGCTGCAGCGTGATGCTGCTGGTGCCGAACGCAACGCCGGCATTGGCCAGGAAGAAGCCGAGCGTGAAGGTGTTGGGACCCGTCGACACACCGTTGACCGAGGACAACGCATAGGTCACCGCAGTCGAACCGGAATTCGTCAGCGTGAGCTCACGCGTTGCCGGCCCTGTGGTGCTTTCACCCAGCGACAGCTTGCCCGGCGAGACGCGGGTGGCCGTGGTGATGGCGTCGTCGATGCGCAGCATGCCGGCGCCTTGCCTATGCACGATATCCAGCAAACCCAAGCCCGGATTGCCGGACCACGGCTTCGGCACCGCCGTGTTCTGCAGGATCCTACCGACCGCTTGCGACGACGTGTTCGGCGCCGCCTGCAGCAGCAACGCCGCAGCACCGGCGACGTGCGGGGACGACATCGAGGTGCCGCTGATGTTGGCGTAGCCGCCCTTTTCTAGCGGATAGGTCGAATAGATCGAACCACCGGGCGCGCCGATGTCCGGCTTCAACTGCAGGTCCGGGGACATGCCGTAGGCGCTGAACGAGGAGATCAGGCCGCCGGTGGGGTTGACCACGCTGGCGGTCGCACCCCAGGTCATCGAAACCGGCCCCGTCGCAAGCCGGGTATCAATCACGCCGCCGTCGACATCGCTGATGCCGACCACGGGAACGGTGATTGGCACGGGACCGGCAACCGCAGGACTGAGCGGACCGGGCGCATTGTTGTAGACCACCACCGCTATCGCGCCGGCCGCCTGCGCATTGGCGGACTTGATATGGAAGGTGCAGCCCCCGCGCCTGATCAAGGCTACGTGCCCGGCCAGACTGCCGGCAGGCAACGCGGTGCACGCATCAGCCGCGGAGGCAACGGTTCCGGTGCGTTGCAACGATGCGGTGCCAGCCGATGGCGGCGTCGGCGCATCGGAAGAGGCGTTGTATCCGATCGCACGACCATCCGGCGTGATGGTGAAGGCCGGAGAAGTAATGCGCGTGTTGTCGAACGAGGCCACCGAGATGACCTTGTCGCCCACGCTCGGCGCGCCGGTGGAATACAGGCCGGTGGTGCCGCTGTTGCCGGCCGAAGCCACCACCACCATGCCCTGGTTGACCAGGCGCGTGGCGGCCTTGGCGGTCGGGTATTCCGGCCACTGGTAGGTCGAGCCGATGCTCATGTTGAGCACGTCCATGTCGTCGGCCAGCGCGCGCTCCATCGCAGCGAGCATGACGTCGGCCGTGGTCGAACCCTGGCAGCCGAACACGCGGTACGCGCCGATCGAGACCTTCGGTGCGACACCCTTCACGGTGCCGTCGGCGCCGATGATGCCGGCGACGTGGGAACCGTGGCCGGCGCAGTCATCGGGGATGGCATCAGGCGTGGTGACCGGATTGTACGTCGCCGAAGCCGGGTCGGCATTGAACGCATCGCCGACGAAATCCCAGCCCGTCACGACGCGTGCCGTCGGGAACGGCGTGCTGCCGTTGCTGCCGTTGCCGCCGAAATCCGGATGGTCGATATCGACGCCGGTGTCCATCACCGCCACGCGCACGCCACGGCCATCGAGGCCGAGTTCGTTTTGCGCGATGTCGGCGCCGGTCATTGCCAGCGCGGTGGCCAGTTCGGGATTTGTGGTTTCCGGATCCGGCATCGCCACCGTCTCGACCGGATAGATCGCCTTGACGCCTGGAATGCGCATCAACGTGCTCAGTTGCGAGCGCGACACGCTGATCGACAGGCCATTGAACAATCCGTCGAATGCGAAGTGTTCCTGGTATTTCACGCCAGCCGCGCCGGCGTTGTCGCGGAATGCCTTCTTCTCGCTCTTGAGCGCCGCCGACTTGCCGCCTTCGGCAGCGGGCACGCCGCTCAACTCCACGAACCAGCGCTGCGGACTTTCGTCGCGAGGCGCATCGGATTCGACCACGGGGGCCGGATTCAACGGAATGAGCTCTTGTAGTGCGGATGATCCCGGTGCCGCGAGTGCGGCCATGCAGGCGCTGGCAAGCGCCGTAACTGCCAGTACGGTTTTCTTCACAACGGATCCCCTTTCTTTGGTGATGTCGCGACGAACAGCCCCCTGTTCGACGGCATTGTGGATGATCCGGCCGCGCTGCGCCTGCGGCGTCGCAACAAACGCAACGCGGGTGACGGCCGCTAACAGCGTTGATGTGACGACGTCGTGAAGTGTGATTTCGCGCGCGGCGATGCCATCGCCACTACCACGAACGCGACAGGCTCAGCACCCAGCCACTGCTATCGATCCGATCGGTGCAATCCTCGCAGACGGCGTACACCGGATAGCGCCCCGATTGCCCATCGGTGAACACCCAGACCAGTTGCAGATCGAACCCAGACGATGCCACGCCGATGCCGATGCGAGCATCAAAGCGATGACGCTCCACATATTCGTCGAGGTAGCCGGCGCTGCCGCGGTGCAGCCATCCCGCATGGCCAAGCAGGCGCACCTTGCTGGACACCGGATAGGCGGCATCGATTTCGCCATACAGCACCGGCGCCGACACTCCGAAGTAGTCAGGCGCGTAGTACAAGCGTGCGCTCAGATGAGTGGACGTCAGGCCAATGTGGAACTCGGGATAGTCGTAGTCGGCATTGCCGGTAAACACCGCGTACTGAACGCCCGCATCCCAGCTCAAGCCGGAGCGTAGCCGGCGTGCATAGCCGGCGTAAGGCAGCAACTGGGCCTGCGCGTCGTAGTCCGGCCCGATGCGCACGCTGGAGGCGAAAATGCCCGCGTACCAGCCATCGGCATCGTCATAGCCGATGCTCGCCTGTACCGCAGGCCGATCATCGCTGAGCGAAACACCGCGGTAGCGATAATCGGAGACAACCGCGACGCGCGCGGACACCTGCGCGCAGGCCGTCCCGGCGCACAACAAGGCCCACAGCGCTACTGCGCCACGCAACAACAAGGGAATCACCTCATCGGCGCGGCATCCAACCCACTGTCGGCGCTGCGGCGCAGTCGCAGGCGCAGCGTCCGGCTACGCGCACGACCGCGGCGCATGCATCGATCAGCACAGGCCGCCTCGTAGGCAAGCCTAGCTCAGTGACCGGGTCCAGCGCAGCGCGCGCCTGCGCGGCCTGCAAGCCGGGCGAAAGTTCGCGAAGCAGCGCCACCAGGCCGGTCACCTGCGCGGCGGCGAACGAGGGACCCGACACCAGACTCCAGCCACCACCGGGCGTGGGGGCGGGAATCCCCTTCGCCGGCGCCAGCAATACGTGCAGCGCATCGCCGCGGGCAGGTGCGCCCGCGACGGCCAGCACGCCGGCATGTCCCGCCGGGAAGCCGCCATCCTTGGCCTGAGCATCGACCGCGCCGACCACGATGACACCGTCGCCGATCGCCGCATCCAGCAGACGCCCCAGCAGTCGATCCGGCGGACCGCTCAGGCTCAGGTTGATGACCTCTGCCTTGTTTTGCAGTGCGAACTGCAAGGCCTTGGCCAGCGTGAAGCTGCTGCAGATCGCGGCGCCGCTGTTACCTGGTTGTTGCCAGCAGGCGCGCAGCGCCAACAGGCGCGCATCCGGCGCGATGCCGGCGATGCCGACACCGTCGTCGGCGCGGGCCACGATGATTCCTGCGATCTGCGTGCCGTGCGTTTCAGCCGGCGGCGTCGCGCCGTCGACGAAGTCGCGGGCGACCGAAACCTGGCCGCGCAGGTCGGGATGGTCAACATCCACGCCGGTATCCAGTTCGGCCACCGTGACGCGCTTGCCGGTCGCCACCGCATGCAGTTCGCGCAGATGCCAGCGCGCGGTCGCCGGTTGTGCCGCGGCCAGCGGATCGCCCAGGCTCAGCAGATGGAACAGATTCATCGGCTGCACGGATTCCACGCGCGGATCGCGTGACAACTCGCGTACGACGCGCTCACTGTTTTCGTGCGACGGGGCCTCGAGCACAAAGCAATCCAGCCCCAGCGCCGGCATCGGCCAGTCGTCGACCAGGCGTAGCCCGTGTTCGCGGGCGAGCGCACGGGCGAGCCGGCGGCGCGCCTGCCGGTCGGGTGCCGCCACGTAGCTGCCGGAGTAACCCGAATCCGGCCGGTAGTGCGGCGGGGTTGCTCGAAGCATCATCAGTATCTGCCTGCTTGCCTCATCGCCGGTGGCCGGCGATGCCGACTCCGGCGATGGTTCGGCCACGGCGACCACCGGCGACGCGGCGGCCAACGGGCCGGTCCCCGCTGCCATGATCAGCCCCCAAAACAATAGCGCCCGCGCGCTCATCGCTTGTCCCCGGCTTCACCGCGATCCAGGCTTTGGACCAGCGCCACACCTGGTTCGCCGCGCAGGGCATCCAGTGCGGCCTTCTCGCCATTCGCCGGGACCGCCAGTACATAAGCGCCCGCATCGTTCGGACCATCGATAATGCGCGCCCGACTCAACCGCAGCAGGCGCTGCATTTCAGCATGGCTGATGCGCGGGTCGAACATCACCACCAACCTGACATCGCTTGTGCTTGTGGAACGTTCGCCTGGCACGGTATCGCCGAGGGTTCTGTAGAGCGATGCAGGCTCGACAGAGCGAACAGCCGAATACTGCTGCCCGATCAGCACTCCGGCCAAAGCGAACAATACGCACGACTGGGTCGCCAGCGTCACACGAAACCACGTCGGCGCCTGCATCCAATGGCTGCGTAGCCGATCCCATCGCGACGCAGGCCCGGCGTGGTCGTGCTGCAAGCGACGCTTCAGTCGCGCGAACGATGCGGTCGCATCGATGGGGCTTTCAACTCGGGCGCAGATGTCCTGCAACCGACGCAGCTCATCGACCTCGCGCCGGCATTCGCTGCAGCCCGCCACGTGCTGGCAGACCAGGTCGAACTCCTCGGCCAGCAGCGTGCCATTGACGTACCACGGCAACAGGCGCATGGCCTGGTTGTGTACGGAACCTTCGAACCTGAGAACGCGGCCGCTCATATCGCCTCCTCCCGGCTGAGTCCCAACAGCGACTTCAGCCGGCGCCGCGCGTAGAACATCCGTGTCTTCACCGTGTCGACGGGACAGTCCATGACCTGGGCGACATCGCGGCAGCTGTAGCCGAGGTAGTAGGTCAACTCGATCACCGCGCGATGCTCGGCCGACAACGCGCTCATCGCCCGGATCAGGCGCTCATGCAACTCCTGCTGCTGCAGTTCGCCATCCGGACCGGGCTGGGACGGATCGAACAACGCGTCCTCGTTGACCGATGCGGCGGCATCGATGCCGGCGTCGAGCCTGTGCAGCGCCTTCAACGCCTGGCGGTATGCGATACCAAATATCCACGTCGATACCTTCGCGCTCGGGTTGTAGGTGTGCGCCTTGCGCCAGACCACCAGCATCGTGTCGTCGAGGATTTCCTCGGCCAGCGCCGGGCGCCTCGTCATGCCCTGCAGGAAGCGTGTCAGGCGCGGGTGATACAGGCGGTACAGGGCTTCGAACGCGTCCATCCGTTCGGCGGCCACGCCATCCATCAAGGCGATCTCATCGGGCGCGGCGCCGCGGCGGATGACTCCGCGTGCATCGCGTTTTCCCGGCTTGTTCGCCATGCGCTCGATCCTCGTTCGGCAGTCAATACCTGCACCGTCCGACCCGGTTCAATTTTGCACGCGCCGCGTGATCGGTTTGTTGCGTGCGCGTGAGGGTGAACCGAACGCGACCGGGCCGGAATACACGCCTGCAGCGCGGACAACATCCAGCCTCCTCGCTCGCGAAAGTTTCGTTTTCGAATCCTTTCCAACTTCATCAACTTTTCCAGGGAGCCGCACATGAAGTCGCTTGCAAGTCTTCGCACGCACCTCGTCGCGCCCATGGCACTCGCCTTCGCCCTGACCTTGACCGCCGC
>DATDBD010000268.1:0-2163 GCA_036525015.1 Lysobacter sp. | reverse complement strand
CGCACGCGCGGCGCGCCTGACGATGGATCGCGAGGGCATCCGCCGCCTGGCCGCGGAGACGCTCGGCCTGCCGACCTCGCCCTACCGCTTCGTCGACACGCTCGAGGACTATCGCGCGGCGGTCGCCGAGATCGGCGTGCCTTGCGTGGTCAAGCCGGTGATGTCGTCCTCCGGCAAGGGCCAGAGCCTGGTGCGCGGCGCCGACGACATCGACGAGGCCTGGAGCTACGCGCAGACCGGCGGCCGTGCCGGCGCCGGGCGTGTGATCGTGGAAGGGTTCATCGACTTCGATTACGAGATCACGCTGCTGACCGTGCGGCATGTCGGCGGCACCACTTTCTGCGCGCCGATCGGCCACCTGCAGCGCGACGGCGACTACCGCGAAAGCTGGCAGCCGCAACCGATGTCGACGCGCGCGCTGGCACGCGCGCAGGGCATCGCCCGCAGCATCACCGATGACCTGGGCGGCTGGGGCGTGTTCGGCGTGGAGCTGTTCGTGAAAGGCGACGAGGTGTGGTTCAGCGAGGTCTCGCCGCGCCCGCACGACACCGGCCTGGTGACGCTGGCGTCGCAGGACCTGAGCGAGTTCGCCCTGCATGCGCGCGCCATCCTGGGCCTGCCGATTCCGGCGATCCGCGAATACGGTCCGTCGGCATCGTGCGCGGTACTGGCGCACGGCAACGGCGTGCCGGTGTTCACCGGGGTCAATGCCGCGTTGGCGCAGGCCGACACGCAGTTGCGATTGTTCGGCAAACCGCGCGTGGAAGGCCATCGCCGTGTCGCGGTCACGCTGGCCCTGGGCGAGAGCATCGACCAGGCGCGCGAGCGTGCGCGCAAGGCCGCCTCCGAGTTGCACATCGAACTGCGCTGAGCGAAAAGTTGAGTAGAAGCACGAGGATGCGATGAACGACAGCAGTGGCTATGCCGTGTTTTTCTTCCCGCAGGCGCTGGAGGTCCTCGGCACCGCGATCAGGCCTTACCTGCAGGACGGTCCGGCGGGCGTGCATGTGCTCTGCCATGAGATCGACACCGGTGGTGCGCTGATCGAGATGACGATCGAAGGTCGCAGCGCCGAAGGCAAGGTCGTATCGCTGGAGTTGATGGTGCCGACCAGCATGGTGCGCATGGTCGTGTCGTTGCACAGCGACGGCACCACGTTCGGTTTCAGCCCGCGCGATGGGCAGCCGCTCACCGCGTTGCCTACGGTCGGTCCCACCGCGATGCCCTCCCAGGCCGAGCCGCAGGCGGTGCCGGCGCCGGTGGAGACGAAGCCGTCGGCGCCGGGCGCGCCGGATGAAAAGCTGACGCGGACGCCGCCGAAGCCTTGAGGGGCCTTTACCGTAACGGGTCATTCCCGCGTAGAAGGGAACCCAACCCTGAACGGCGTTGGATTTTCGAAGTCCGCCCGATGAATCCCCGCCTGTGCGGGGATGACGCATCGGCGGCGCTGGCGTGAGGGATATTTGCTCTCACAGTGTCTGGCTGCCCAAATCCACCCAGACCAGATGATGGTCGCTGCCATCGGCGATGGCGGCCTCCGGTTGGCTGGCGGCCGGCCAGAACACGCCACTGCCTTCGATGTCGAAGCCCACTGACGGCAGCACGTAATCCAGCCGCATCGTGCCGGCCTTGGGCCCGAAGTCGCCGGTGGCATGCTCTGGTGAACCGCGGTGCACGACTCCGGCCTGCGCATATTTGCGTGCCACTTCGACTGCGCCTTCGCTGCGCGGCGTCGCGTAGCGCGCCACGCGCGGATGCTCGAGCAGTTCGATGATCGCCTCGTGCGCGCCGTCGCCGTCGATCGGATCGTTGTTCAGGTCGCCGGCGATGACGAAGCGCGCGTCCGCGGCGAGGCTGCCGCAACGCCCGCGGTCGTCGCACAGCCACGGCTTGTCCCCGGGCGTGAAGTATTCGCGCCACAGCCGCAACTCGTCGGCGTTGCGTGCGCCGTTGCGATCCTCGGGGCCGTCGAAGACCGGAGGCGTCGGATGCGAGGCGAGCAGGTGGACCGTGCCGCCCGGCGTGCGAACCGGCACGTCCCAGTGCGATTTCGACGACAGCCGCAGTTGCGACCAGATCGCTGGCGTATACCAGGGCTGGCCGCTGGCGGGATCGCGCGGCTGACGCGCATCGGGCATCGCGCTCCACTTCAACAGCTGGAAC
>DATDBD010000267.1:0-7731 GCA_036525015.1 Lysobacter sp. | reverse complement strand
CAGGGTGCAGATGTCGGTGCTCATGGTTTGTTGTTCCTGATCGCATGGTGCGAAGACGCTCATCGCATCAGCACCACTTCCTCGGCGCTGGTGGGATGGATCGCGACCGTGTCGCGCAGGTCTTCCAGGGTGATGCCGCGCCTCATGGCCACAGCGAACCCCTGCAGGATCTCGTCGGCGGCCTCGCCCATCAGGTGGATGCCGACGACCCGGCGCGCGTCGCCGACGCAAACCAGTTTGAACAGGCTGCGTTGCGGCACGTCCGCCAGCGCGTACAGCATCGGACGGAAGCCGGCGCGGTAGACGTGCACGTCGTCGCCATGCTGTGCACGCGCCTCGACCTCGGTCAGCCCAACCTTTCCGATCGGCGGATGCGAGAACACCACGGTCGGCACGTCGTTCTGGTCGAGCCGCGCCTCGCGCCCGCCGTACAGGCGGTCCATCAACCGGCGAGCCGCGGCGATGGCGAGCGGCGTCAGCGCCAGGTTGGGGGTGACGTCGCCGACGGCATGGATGTTGGCGACGCTGGTGGCATGCAGTTCATCGACCAGGACGTATCCGTTGGCATCGACGGCAACGCCGGCTGCCTCCAGCCCGAGTTGCGCGGTGTTGGCGCGACGCCCGGTGGCGAACAGCAGCGCATCGAAGCGCTCGCCGATGGCGCCATCGGCATCGCACAACCGCACGCCGCCGTCGACGGACTGCACGCGCCCGAGCTGGTAACCGAAATTCAGATGCACGCCGGCCTGGCGATAGTCCTCGGCCAACTGCTCGCTCACTTCGGCATCGAACTCGCTCAACAGGCGCTGGCCGCGCGCGAATATCTCCACGCGACTGCCCAGCGCTTGCAGCACGCCGGCCAGTTCGACCGCGATATAGCCCGCGCCGAAGATAGCGACGCGCTCCGGCGCGGCGGTCCACTGGAAGAACTCGTCGGACGTGCCGCCGAGTTCGACACCGGGGATCTGCGGCTTGACCGGATGGCCGCCGGTCGCGATCAGGATGCGATCTGCCCGCAGGTGTGCGCCCTTCCCGCACAGCACGGTGTTCGCATCCAGTAATTGTCCGCGGCTTGCGACGGTGACAATCCCGGCCGCGTCGAGGCGACGCCGGTAGCCGTCGTGGATGTTGCTGATGTAGCGCTGGCGATGGACCAGGAAGGTCGGCCAGTCGAGTTTGGCGGGAGACGCATCGAAGCCCAGCGTCCGCGCGAGCTTGAGCCGGTTGCCGACTTCGGCCGCCAGCCACATCGCCTTCTTCGGCACGCAACCGACATTGACGCAGGTGCCACCGAGCAGGTGCGGCTCCAGCAACGCCACGCGCGCGCCATGCTCGGCCGCGCGGAATGCGCCGGCCAGTCCGCCGGAGCCGCCGCCGATGACGATCAGGTCGAAGTGGCCCTGGACGGTTTCTTCCCTGTCATCCCGTGCGGCGGCGTGGTTCATGTGAATCGCTCCATCCGATACGGCGTCGGGTCGATCGCGGGCGCACGGCCGGCGATCAAGTCGGCCACGAGCTGGCCGGTACCCGCGCTCATGCCGACGCCCATCATGCCGTGTCCGGTAGCCAGCCACAGGCCGTCGCGGCCGGGGACCGGTCCGATGATGGGGATGTCGTCGCAGCTCATCGGCCGCCAGCCGAACCACTGCTCGTGGCGCTGCGCACCGAACGGCTCGTGCAGGTACTCGCGCGCACCGCGCTCCAGCGCCGCCAACCGGCGCTCGTTGAGCGTTTCGTCGAAGCCGGAAAACTCCATCGTGCTGCCGAGGCGGAACCCGCTGCCCCAGGCCGTGACGCAGACCGAACGGTCGCGCAGCATCAGCGGCCGCTTCGGCGCCAGGGTCGGCGAGGAGTACGTGATCGAGTAGCCCTTGCCCGGCTGCATGGCGCGCTTGAGGAATGGCAGGCCGACCGCATCGGCCAGTCGCGGCGACCATGCGCCCAGTGCCAGCACGGCATCGCGTGCGCGCAGCTCGCCTCGTGCAGTGCGCAGTCGCACGCCATTACTATCGTGGTCCAGCCCCCGCAGCGCGCACTGTTCGACGATCGTGCCGCCGCGCTCGCGCACCACGCGTGCGAGTTCGTCGACGTAGCGGTCCGGCCGCAAGGCGGCATCGCCGTCGAAACAGATCGCTCCGGCCACGCCGGGCTTGAGTGCGGGTTCGCGCGCTTCGTATTGACGACCGTCGACCACTTCGACCGAAACCCCGAGCTCGCGCAGCAGGTCGATTTCTCGCTGCCCGTGCTCGAACGCGCGCGGATCGCGGTAGACGTAGTCCTCGCCGCTCTCGACGAATTCGCAGGCCAGGCCGTAGCCGCGCACCCAGTCGGCCAGACGCTCGCGCGAGTCGTTCAGCAGCGCCGACTTGGCCACGGCGCTGACACGCCAGTCGCGCTCGTTGCAGCGCGTGGCGAAGCGCAGCAGCCAGCTCCACAGCGCCGGGTCCCAGCGCGGGGGGATGTAAAGCGGTGCGTCGGGCGTCAGCATCCAACGCAAGGCCTTGAGCACCGTGCCCGGCGCAGCCAGCGGCGGCGCGTGACTGGGCGTGATGGTGCCGCAGTTGCCATGCGAACTGCCGCCGCCGACGTGCCCGGCGTCGATCACGCGAACACGGCGCCCGGATTCGATCAGGGCCAGCGCACTGGCCAGACCAATCACGCCGGCGCCGACGATCACCACATCATCGTGTTGTTCCATGGGCACAGTTTAGAAGGTGGAGGCGCGGTGCGAGCAGTGGTCGTCAGTCGTAAAGGCGCCAATTGCTGCAAAACCAACATCAGCCCCGGATCGGAACGGCCCGCCCGTAGGTGATGCAGCGCCAGGCCCACTCCAAAGGTCCATAGCGGAACCGTGCCAGCCACCAGCGACTGCCCAGCATCTGCAGGGCGAACACCGCCAGCACGCCGACGGCCTGCCATGCGCGGCCCACCTGGCCCCACAGCGCCAGGCCATAGCCGTAGAACAACAGGGTGCCGATCAGCGACTGCATCAGGTAGTTGCTGAGCGCCATCCGGCCCGCCGGCGCGAGCCAGTCCTTGAGCCATCGTCCCGCCGATCCCGGCAGCGCCATCACCAGCGTGGCCCCGTACGCGAGCGCGAGCACCAGCGAGGCCACGAGGAACAGCACCACCTGCACCGCCTCGCGGAACGACAGCTCCTCATTCGGCGAGGCCGTGCCCAGCCACGTGCTGATCGCCATCGCCACGAACCCCAATGGCAGGCCCACATTGCGCATCAGCCCCAACCAGTGCAGGCAGGCCTGCGGATTCGACATCGCGCCGCTGCGCAGCAGGGCGCCGCCGATCAGGAACAGGCCGATCACCCAGAACGTCGCGATCGGCAGCGTGCCCATTTGCCACACCGTGTCGACGATGCGCTGGTCGACAGCGTCGGCGAAGCTGCCGCGGCTGTAGGCCTCCACGGCATTGGCACGCTGCACGGCCTTCTCGGCGACGCGGGTCGCGTGTTCGGTCTGCGCACGCGTGGGCTGCGATGTCGATGGCGGCGAATCCAGCATGCCGGCCAGCAGGATCACCACCAGCGGAAGTCCGTACAGCGCCGCGCCCCATCCCCCCATCCGCGATGCGGTCATCGGCTCCGGCTCACGGCCCTGCGACCGGCGCAGCCAGGCCCGGCGCACCTGCCTTGCCAACAACAGCAGCAACGCGCCGACGGCATAGCTGACGAGGATGTCGCCGGACCAGATCAGCACCGTGTGCACCAGGCCAATGCCCAGAAGCGCCAGGCTGCGCCGCAGGTAGGCCGGCACGAACGGACGGCCGGCCCGGTCGGCGCGGTCGATCATCACCGTGAAGCCCATGCCGAACAGCAGCGCGAACATCGTCCAGAACTTTCCCTGGACGAAGAAATACGTCAGCCATTCCACGAAGTAGTCCGCGCCACTCGTGGCCGGGTCGATCCCCGGCGCATTGATGTCCTGCAGCGGACGGCTGAAGAACTCGACGTTGACCAGCGCGATGCCCAGCAGGGCGAAACCGCGCAGGACGTCGAGCGTAGGTATCCGTTCGCCCGGCGCGGTCGGCGCCAGGACGCTATCGGCAGTGCTATCGGACATTCAGCCCCCGGAGATCGCGAGCAGTACAGCACGTACCACGGCCATCCATGTGTGCCGGTGGTCATCTCCCGATCGCGGAAACAGCGCCGCCCGGAAACGACAACGGCCCGAAACCGGGCCGTTGTCTGATGCGCAGGTCAGTTGACCTTAGTGGTGATGACCACCATCGCCGTGCACGTGCTTGTGCTCGATCTCTTCCGCCGAGGCTTCACGCACTTCGACGATCTCGATGGCGAAGTGCAGGTCCTTGCCGGCCATCGGATGGTTCAGGTCGACATCGACCACGCTCATGCCGACTTTCTGGATGGTCACGGCGCGCGGACCGAAGTTGGTCGGCAGCACGGCCTGCATGCCCGGCTCCAGGCGCGTGTCCTTGAAGTACTTCTTCGGCACGCGCTGGGTCAGGCCATCTTGGCGGACGCCGTAGGCGTCGGCGGCAGCCACGTCGACCTCGAACTTCTCGCCGGCCTCACGGCCTTCCATCGCCTTTTCCAGGCCCGGGATGATGTTGCCGTGGCCGATCAGGATCGCCAGCGGCTCGCGGCCTTCCGAAGTTTCCAGCGGCTCCTGGCCCTGCTCGGAAACGGTGTAATGGAAGTGGACGACGCGGTCATTCTCGATTTTCATTGCAGGACTCGACTGGTTGCCGCCCGGGGCAGCAATAAAGGAAAGGGTGCGGCAGGTTGCCGGCAACGACGCGAACAGCCAAGCTCAAGCCAATGACCGCGACGAAGACCGCCCATTATCCCGGCAAGCCCGCCCCCATGCCAGCGCGAGGCTTCCCCCTTGCCTGCCTGCTGGCCGGAGCCCTGCTTTCCTGTGTATTGGCCGGCTGCGGCGGAGGCCGCGAGGCAGTCCGATCTTCGCCTCCGGGCCGGGCCTGGCCGGTGGTTGCGCCGGAGGATCCGGTCGCGGCCAATGCCGTGCTGATGCGCGCCATCAGCCTGGTCGGCACGCCCTACCGCTACGGCGGCAACACGCCCGAGAGCGGCTTCGATTGCAGCGGGCTGGTCAACTACGTCTATCGGGACACTGTCGACCTGCGGCTGCCGCGGACCTCGCGGGAGCTGGCCGGGTTCCAGGGCCCTCGCGTCGATCCCTACCGCCTGGCCGCCGGCGATCTGGTGTTCTTCGCCCAATCCGGGTCGGTGACCCATGTCGGTATCTACGTGGGCGAAGGGCGCTTCGTGCATGCCCCCAGCACGGGCGGCACGGTCCGGCTGGATCGCCTGGATGGGCCTTACTGGCAGGACCACTACAGCGGAGCTAAACGGGTGCTGCGCTGATCCGATGGCACGATTTTGGCCCAGGGTCACAACTTTTAACTATTTTTTAACGAAATCTGAACCCCTTTTCAGGCTTGGGCAGGCATGATCCTGCGGTCGACGACATTGTGATGACCGCGTGACGATAGCCCCGCCCCGCCTTTCCGCTGCCCCCCGCCTGACGCGGGCGCTTCGTCGTTTGCTGTTTTCCGTCCTTCTGGGCGCTGTCGCCGTGCCGGCGCTGGCCCAGCAAATTCCCAGTTCCTCGCTGGCCGGCGACTCCGCCGACGCCCCGGCCCCGGTGACCCGGGCCGTGCTGCCCGAGGGCATGACCTTCTCCGACCGCGCCCTGCTGCTGGCGACGGACTTCAACCGTCTGCTCGCTCCGGGCGCCTCCGGCGACATCGCCGGCGCACCGACGGCCGAACAGGGCCGCATCAAGACCGTCTTGCAGCGCGCCCTGGCTCTGCTGGGCACGCCGTACCGCTGGGGCGGCACCGACCCGAACAAGGGCTTCGACTGCAGCGGCCTGGTCGGATACGTGTTTCGCAATGCCCTGGGCATCGAACTGCCGCGTGTCTCGCGAGATATGGCCAAGACCGGCGAACTGGTCACCGACAAGGCCAAGCTGGCGGCCGGCGACCTGGTGTTCTTCGGCCGCAGGGGCCGGGTCGATCACGTCGGCATCTACGTGGGTGAAGGCCAGTTCGTTCATGCGCCCCGCCGTGGCAAGGACGTGCAGGTCTCCAGCCTCGACGACGGCTACTGGAGTGCCAAGTTCATGCAGGCGCGCCGCGTCGACGGCATCTGAGCCGGCCGCGCCACGCGACCGGACGCATGAAGAAGGCCGCCTCCGGGCGGCCTTCTTCGTTCCAGGCCTCGAAACGATGAATATCAGGTTGCGGCAGCGTTGACCGCCGACAGGCGCTCGACGGTTTCCTCGATGCCCTTGCTCAGTCCCATCACTTTCTGGGCGTACTCGGCCAGGCGCCGGTCGTCGTCGCTCGCGGGCGTCCACGCCGGCACGGAGGTCGGCTTGCCCTCCTTCTCATCCATCGCGACGAACACGATCACGCAGTGCGTGCACAGGCGCTCCTCGCCTCCCATCGGATCGCGCGCCTTCACGTCGATGGCGAAATGCATGCTGCTGGTGCCGGTGTAGACCAGCTTGGTGTGCACGGTGACCAGATCGGAAATGCGTATGGGCGCGACGAAGCGGATGCCCCCCACGGCGACGGTAACGCTGTATTTGCCGCTCCAGCCGACCGCGGCGGCGTAGCCGGCCTGGTCGATCCACTTCATCACCATGCCGCCATGCACCTTGCCGCCGTAATTGACATCGGTCGGCTCGGCCAGGAAACGCAAATTGAGTTCTCGCTGTTGCCCGATCATGACGTCACTCCTGCGCGTGTGAGGTGACGCACGACGGCGGCGCCGACGCCGTGCACCTGGTGCTTCTGGCGATCGTCCGCCAGTACGCCGTAATCGGGCAACTTGTCGGCCGCCTGTCCCACCGCCACCTGCTGGGGCACCACGATGAGGCCCAGCTTGGCCAGCGCATCGCGCAGCACCAGCAGCGAGCGCAGCCCGCCGAGCGGCCCCGGCGACGCCGAGACGATCCCGGCCACCTTGTCCTGGAACAACCCCACCCCGGAGCCGCCGTCGGCGGTGGGGCGCGAGATCCAGTCCAGCGTGTTCTTCAGTAGCGCCGGCATCGAGCCGTTGTATTCGGGCGTGCTGATCAGCAGTCCGTCGTGACCGCCCATCAGTTGCTGCAACTGGCGCACCTGATCGGGCACGCCGGCGGCCTCGATGTCGCCGTCGTAGATCGGCAGCGGGTAATCGCGCAACTCGATCAGCGTCACCTCGGCGCCGGCGCTGCGTGCGCCTTCGGCGAGTACGTGGATCAGCCGGCGGTTGAAGGAGCCTTGGCGCAGGCTGCCGGCAAAGGCCAGCAGGCGGGGAGCGGTTGCGATCATGCCGGACTCCGTGGGGGATAACGCTATGGTGGACCGTTGCGCGCGTCTGAAAAAGGTCCGAACGAGGGGCGTGCATGGTCCGATGTGCCGAACCGCAACTCTGGCTTCGGATCCCACCCCTTTTCGCCCGGACCGGTTGCAGCCGCAAGCGCGAAGCGGGATCCTCGCCGCGGCAAACACGGCGGAGCGAAACGAATGGGGCGCACGATTCTCGGCATGCTAGTCGGCGTGGTGGTGGCGGTGCTGGTGATCATGGCGATGGAGATGCTTGGGCACCATTTCTATCCGCCGCCGTCCGGGCTGGACGTGACGGATCCCGCCAACGAAGCCGCCTTCGCGCAGTTCGTCGCCACCATGCCCTTCGGCGGCAAGGTCATGGTGCTGCTGGCCTGGCTGGTCGGCACCTTCCTG
>DATDBD010000266.1:0-12161 GCA_036525015.1 Lysobacter sp. | reverse complement strand
TCGCTCCAGGCGTATGCAAGGGCCCGGTCTCGTTCGCCGCCTACCCCGTGCCAATACATCAGGCTCAGTGCGTGCTGGGAGTATTTGTCGGCATAGCCGGCAGCCCGCTCGAAGTCCGCGCGGGCCCGATCGGGCTGGTTGATCTTCAAGGCACGCAAGGCACGCACCCGCCACAACTCGTTGTAATGACCAACAACCGCGAGGCCCTCGGCACGCTCCAGCTCCGTGAACGTCATCGTCCTCGGTGCCGGCAACACTTCGTCCGACGGTGTTTGCGCCGCCGCGGCAAATGCCGCAAGTGCGAGCGCACCGCCTATCAGTCTGCTCCCTGCCCGGGTGGCCATGCTGCCTCCGCGACGATGCCTGCGCGGGCCTAGTTACGCCTCACGGACGCCGCTGTCAAACCTCGGCCAAGTCGAACGAGATACTGATGCGTTCCCCCGCGCCGCGGTACGGCAGCGTGCGATGGAACAGGTACGACGGGAACAACAGCAATGTGCCGACGCGAGGCCGGACACGGTGCAATGCATGCTCCGGCCACGACGGCAGGGCGGCGAAAGGACGACCGAACTCGATCCACCCGGCATGGCTGGCATCTTCGTCGTCGATCGCGTCGGGCAATTCGACGTAGTAGGCACCAGACAACCACGAATCCTCGTGGATGTGGGTGTCGATGAAGCCCTGCTCTGCGGCCTGGGTCGCCCACACATGGAGGCGGTAGCGTTGCGGAACGTTTCGCAGGAACAGGTCGTCCTGTGCGCCCGCCGCCTGCCGGCATCGCACCAAAAAGGCATCGATCGTCTCGCGCAGGCGCTGTTCGAAGCCGACGATCGCCGGCGTGCGGTCGGCCAGCAGGTCGCCGCTGAGATAGGCCTTGCGCGCGGCCAGGCCGGCGGGCTCCCAACGTTGCTGGCTGTGCCGGCGGATGTCGTCGGCGAGCGCAGCATGGAACTGCGCGGCATCGACGAAGGCCTCCGGTGGCGGCAACTCGATGGCATGCACGTGACGGTGCAGTCCGAGCCGTTCGCTCGCGCCGCGGACATCGCCGGTCGCTGCAAGGGCGAGGCCCAGATGGGCGATCGCACGCTGGTCGGTCGGCTGGTCGTGCAGCAGCGCGGCCAGCGCCTGCTCCGCTTCGGCCGGCCGGTGGTCGTGAAGTAACGCGATGCCGTGCTGGCGTCGCAACGCGGGTGTCACCACTCCCGAGGCGAGCGCCTTCTCATACGTGGCCACCGCCTCGGCGGCCTGGCCGTTGAGCAACAACTGTTCGCCCAACGTGTCGATGCTGTCGGCATCGCGCGGCGCCAGCTCCACTGCACGCAAGGCATGCTCCCGCGCGCGCTGGGGCTGGCCCAACTTGCGCAGCGCGATGGCGGCATTGCGATGCGCCTCGGCCAGCGCTGGATCGAGTTGCAGCGCGCGTTCGGCGAAACGCAGGCCTTCCTGCAGCGATTCGCGGTCGAACAGGTTCGACAACAGCGCTGCCAGCGCCTGATGCGCCCTGGCCACCTCGGGACCCAACAGCAGCGCGTTTCGGGCCGCCGCAATCGCCTGCGGATAGTCCTGCAGGCGACCGTGCGCCGCCGCCAGGTTGTTCCACGCCTCGACCCAGCCCGGATCGCGCTGCGTAGCCGCAGTGAAGCCGGTCACCGCTTCGGCGAAATCGCCGGTGACGAACGCGGCCGTGCCGTAGCGGAACGCCGCGCGCGGTTCATCGGGGAGCGTTTGCATGGCCTGGAGCAGGTGCGGCAAGGCCGCGACGGCCTCGTTGCCCTGCAGCAGCACGGTGCCGAGGTCGAGCAAGGTCGCGCCATCGTCGGGGCGAAGCGCCAGGGCACGTTCCAGTGCGGCGCGGCAGCCGACCCCGTCGCCGAGCGTCTGCTCGGCCATGGCCAACATGCGCCAACCATCGAATATGCCGGGCGCCTCGCCCAGCAACGCCTCGCATTCGGCACGCGCCTGTGCAGGCTGGTTGTGCTGCAGCGCGGCCCAGGCCCGACCCAGCCGCTCCCGCACCTGCGCCTGCGTGATCACGTCAGAAACCAGCCGGTGATCGCCAGGCGATCCTGCCGCGCCCACGGCGCGACCAGCGACACCGCATGGCCGGCCGGCACGGCGAACAGCGACAGCGTGTTCCAGCGCGGCAGGAACGTGTCGAGCACCTGGCCGTCGACGTCGATGAATTGCAGCAGGCCACCCCAATCCGCCTGCCACTGGCGACTGAGGTTGAGCACGTAGGCGTACAGGCGGCCCTCGCTGTGCTCCTCGTCGGTGTGGTAGCGCAGGAAGTGACCGGGCTGGTAGCGCGTGGCCTGCGCATTGGCGCGGCGGATGCGTGCATCGCCGGTCAGCGCACGCACGAAAGCGATGTAGTCGGGCGAATTGAACAGCTCGAGCACCCGATGCAGCAGCAGGCCCGGGTCGCGGCCCTGCTGGTAGGCGGTGACCATCATGTAGCTGTCGTAGGCGAAGCGGAACTCGCCGCCGACCTCTTCGACCGCGCGGGCTCCCGCCGCGGTCTGCGCCAGCAGCGCGGAGCGCGTGTCCTCGTCCATGGCCGCGTACGCCGCATGGTCGATGGTGCGCGCACCCGTTCCGTCGCGAAGCGCCAACGTCCAGGGCACCTCCTGCTCCAGGCATTGGCGCAAGCGCTCCGCCGCCGTCAGTTGCAGGTAGTCGGCGACCTGCACGCGACCCTCGCGCTGCAGACGTTCGCGCCAGTGCGCCAGATCGATGCGATCGTTGATCATCGTTCAGTGGTCGTCGATCTGGGTCGTCGATCGGCGGTCGACGATCAGTAGCCCGCCGCCTGCCCGTCCTTGCGCGACTCGCTGGCGCCGACATAGCCGCCGTTGGGATTGACCTTGATCGCCTGGTAGCCGCCGTAGGGGCCGTCGGCGAAACGCACGCTGTGGCCCATGCGCATCAGCGCGCGCACCGTCTCGTACGGATAGCCGGTCTCCAGGTCGACCTCGCCGCCGTCGCTCATCACCGTCGCCTGGCCGGCCGGTTCGGTGGAACCGTCGTGCTGGATGCGCGGCGCGTCGCCTGCTTCCTGCAGGTTCATGCCGAAGTCGATCAGGTTGATGAGGATCTGCACGTGACCCTGCGGCTGCATCGCGCCGCCCATCACGCCGAAGCTCAGCCACGGCTTGCCGGCCTGGGTGACGAAGGCGGGAATGATGGTGTGGAACGGGCGCTTGCCCGGCGCGAACGAGTTGGGATGGCCTTCCTTCAGCACGAACTGCTCGCCGCGGTCCTGGAAGATGAAGCCCAGTCCCGGGGGCGCCATGCCGCTGCCCATGCCGCGGTAGTTGGACTGGATCAGCGAGACCATCATGCCGTCGGCGTCGGCCACGGTCATGTAGATGGTGTCGCCCTCGTCCAGTTCCTTCGGCGTGGCCGGCTGCACTTCCTTCAGCGCCTTGTTCATCGAGATCAGCTTGCGGCGCTGCGCGGCGTAATCCTTGGAGATCAGCTTGTCCACCGGCGACTTGGCGAAGGCAGGATCGGCATACCAGCGCGCGCGGTCGGCGAAAGCCAGCTTCTTGGCCTCGACGAACAAGTGCACGTGCTCGGGGCTGCCGAAGCCGTAGGACTTGAGGTCGTACGGTTCGAGCAGGTTGAGGATCTGCAGCGCGGCGATGCCCTGCCCGTTCGGCGGCAGCTCCCACACGTCATAGCCGCGGTAGTTGGTACTGACCGGCTCGACCCACTCGCCCTGATGCGCGGCCATGTCCTCGTAGCTCAGGAAGCCGCCGTTGGCCTTGAAGTAGGCATCGATGGTGCGGGCGATGTCGCCCTTGTAGAACGCGTCGCGTCCGCCCTGGGCGATCTTTTCCAGGGTGCTGGCGAGGTTGGGGTTCTTCCACATCTCGCCGGTGCGCGGGCCGCGTCTTTTCCCGTCGCCGTCGACGGTGAACTGCTCGGTGAAGCCGGGCCACTTCGACAGCGTCGGCACGCTGCGGCCCCAGTAATAGGCGATCACCTCGTGCACCGGGTGACCTTCGCGGGCGTAACGGATGGCAGGCGCCAGGTCGTCGGCGATGGGCTTGCGGCCGAAGCGGCCGTGCAGTGCGAACCAGGCATCGACCGCGCCGGGCACCGTCACCGGCAGCGGGCCGTGCGGCGGGATGTCGGTCAGGCCGCGGCGCTGGAACTCGGCCAGCGTCAGCGACTTGGGCGAGCGGCCCGAGCCGTTGTAGCCGTACAGCTTCTTCGTCTTGGGATCCCACACGATCGCGAACAGGTCGCCGCCGACGCCGCTGCCGGTCGGTTCCATCAAGCCGAGCGCCGCGTTGGCCGCGATCGCGGCATCGACCGCGCTGCCGCCCTGCTTCATCACGTCCAGCGCGATCTGCGTGGCCAGCGGATGCGAGGTGGCCGCCATCGCATGCGGGGCGTAAACCTCGCTGCGGGTGGCAAAGGTCTTGCCGGTGATGCGGTCGGCGCACATGGCGGTCAGGGGCAGGGTCAGGAGGACGGCGGCGAACAACGATCGCATTACTGATGATCCGCTGGTGAAAGCCGGATCGTAACGCGACCGGTCACGCCACGGGATAGCGTTGCGCGGCCATTCGCCGCACCCGCGCCACAGCGGTGCGCACGTCGTTGGCCAACGGCCGGATGGTGGGCCAGGCACCCTTGCGCCCGGCCGACTCCAGCGCAGTGGCGGCTTCGGCCAGTTCCATGGCCCCCACCAGTCGCGCGGCCCCCTTGATCCGGTGCGCCTGCCGCGTCGCGGCCGTGGCATCGCCCTGCTCCAGCGCGGTATCGAGCGCCGCCAGGTCCTGCGCGGTGGCGTCCAGGAAATCGTCGATCACCGCACGGGCTTCCGACGCCGAGCCGCCGGTCAGGGCGTCCAGGGATCCTTCGTCGAGCACTTGATGCGCCTGCAATGGCGGCACTTCGGCCGAGGTTGCCTCGTCGGCAAGCACGGCGGCCCGTGCATGCGGAAGCCAGCGCAACAGCCGCTCGGCCAGTACCGGCACCGGCACCGGCTTGATCAGGCAATCGTCCATGCCGGCCGCCAGGCACCGCTCGGCCTCGCCTTTCAGCGCCGACGCGGTCAGAGCCACGACCGGCGTGCGCGGACGGCCCCGCCGGGCTTCCTCTTCGCGGATCATTCGCGCCAACTGGTATCCGTCCACGCCCGGCATGTGCACGTCCGACAACACCAGCGCATAGCGGCCACTGCGCCATCGCTCGAACCCCTCACGCCCATCCTCGGCCACCTCGCAGGCGAATCCCGCCAATGCCAGTTGTCGAGAGATCACGATCCGGTTGGTCGGATGGTCGTCGATCAGCAGCACCAGCGTGCCGGCGGCCTCGGCCTCGGCCAGGCTCGGCGCGCGCCGCGAGGCGAATGGCGCCGCCTGGGTCGTCTGTGCCGGCTTGGGCAGCACCTCGGCTGCCGCCGCGTGCGGCAGCCGCACCGTCAAATGGATCGTGGTGCCGCGCCCGGGCTCGCTGTCCATGTCGATCTCGCCCTCCATCAACTCCGCCAGGCGCAAACAGATCGCCAGCCCCAGGCCGGTGCCTCCATAGCGCCGGGCGGTGTCGCTCTCGGCTTGCGAGAACGGCTCGAACAGGCGCGCGCGCTGTTCCTCGCTGATGCCTATGCCGGTATCGCTGACGCAGAAGCGCAGCCTGTCGGCGTCGCCTTCCCCGGGACCCGGTCCGTCAGCCGGCTCGAGCACGATATCGATGCGTCCGTTGTCCGTGAACTTGATCGCGTTGGATACGAAATTGCCGAGGATCTGTCGCAGCCGCATCGCATCGGCGAGGTAAGCCGGGCCGACACGCTCGTCGATGCGGGCTTCGAGCACCAGGCCTTTGCTGGATGCCGCGCCGGCGAAGGCGGCGGCGGTCCCGTGCACCAGCTGTCGCAGGTCAATTGCGGCAGGAGCCAACTCCAGACGCCCGGCTTCGATCTTGGAGAAGTCGAGTATGTCGCCGATGATCCGCAGCAGCGCCTCGGCAGAGGCCTGGATCACGTTGAGTGCATGCCGCTGCTCGGTATCGAGCGGCGTATGCGACAGCACCTCGACCATGCCGTTGATGCCGATCATCGGCGTGCGGATCTCGTGGCTCATCGTCGCCAGGAACGACGACTTGGCCTCGCTGGCCTCGCGTGCGCGCAGCTCGCTGTCGCGCAGCTCGCTCTCGAGCTGCTTGATCTCGGACAGGTCCGTGGCCACCGCGATCACGCCGGCCTGGCGTCCACGCTCGTCCTTGAATGCCGACAGTGCCATCCATACCGGAACGGCCTGTCCATTCTTGTCATGCAATCGCCATTCGCCCGGTGCCTGCTGCAGCTCCGCCAACTCGAGCACCGCGTGCCAGTCCGGCGACACCACCCGGCCCAGCGCGGACTCCAGCAGCTCCACCGTGGCCTGGATCTGTCCGGACGTTGCCAGCAGCGGTCCATCGTCCGGGCGCGGCGGATCGTTGAAACGCATGACCCGGCCGAGCACTTCCTCGGCACGCCAGGCCAGCAGGCGCTCGGCGAACGGGTTGAACACGATCCAGCGGCCCTGCTCGTCGATCGCCATGATCGCCGCCTGCGCGGCCGACAGCAGCGAACTGAGGAAATGCTCGCGCCTCTGCAGCTCGTCGCGCACGCGCTCGTTGCTGGCAAGCTGCTCGGTGAGCTCGACCTCGAAGGCGCGCACCTCGCTGCGCATGCGCACGAAATCATCCATCACCTCGCCCAGCTCGCCGCGCGGCCGATACCTGGGGGTCGCGGTGAAGTCATGGCGACGCATCCCTTCCGCCAGCGCGGCCAGGCTTTCGATGCCGCGGTAGGCATTGCTGAGGATTCTGTGCGCGATCACGCCGACGATCAGCAGCGTCAGCGCCGACAGCGCGATGCGTATTGCGCTGAAGCGCTCCTGGCGCTTGAGGTCGGCTCGCACGATCTGCTCGGCTTCCACCAGTTGCTGGTCCGAGAGCCGCTTGAGCGCCTCGGTGACCGGGTCGATCGCCGGGTACAGCCGATGGTTGGCGAAATAAGCAAGCGCGTCGACGTCGCCGGACACGAGGATGTGATGCAGTTCGTCTGCGGCCGCATCGGCGCGCGCCCGCGCCTTTTCTGCCTGCGCAAACAAGACGCGCTCGCCGGGATCGTGCGATATCGACGCCACTGCGCTCCAGGCGCTGTCGATCCGTTCACGCGCGGCGTCGACGACGACCACGCCCCGTTCCGGGGTCATCAGGCCGTTGCGGACACGGAAGGTGGTATCGACCAGGTCGAGTCCGTAGGCGTCGGACACGATCTTGATCCGACGCAGCCCGAGCAGCGTATGGTCCTTGAGCACCTGCATCGACTGCCGGCTGCGATACTGCCCGATCTCGTCCAGCACCACCACGCCAAGGGCAGTCACCAGGAACAGCACGAACACGGCCCACACCTGGCGACGGATGTTCCAACCCAGAGCGCGCCACTTCATTCGTGCACTCGCGATTCCTGCACTCACAGCTCCGGCCTGCGCCAGCGCGAGACGACGCCTGCGAGCTCGGCGCCGGTCACCGGCGCGGAAATCAGATAGCCCTGCGCCAGGCCGCAGTGCATTTCGGCCAGCATCTGCCACTCGTCCAGCGTTTCCACGCCTTCGGCCACCACGTCCAGGTCCAACTTGCGTGCCAGTTCGAGGCTGGCTTCTATGACGGCGCGCTTACGCGGCTGTTCGCGCGCGCCGACGACGAAGCCCTGGTCGATCTTCAGTTCGGTGAACGGAATCTGCGACAGCTGCGCCAGCGAGGAGTAGCCGGTACCGAAATCGTCGATCGACAGTCCGAATCCTTTCAAACGCAGGCGCGCCAGCACGCTCAGCCCACCGGCCAGGTCGGCCATCACCGAGCTTTCGGTGATTTCCAGCACCACGTCGGCCGGATCCACGCCATGGTCCTCGACGATCTGCTGGTAGCGGTCGGCGGAGCCGGCATCGGAAAGCGTCGTCGGCGATACGTTGACGGACAGATTCAGGCGCAGGCCCATGCGCTCCCATACGCGCTTCCAGCGGCAGGCATTGACGAGCATGTGGTCGGTCAGCGCATCGACCATGCCTTCGCTTTCGATCACCGGAATGAACCGCGACGGGCGCACGATGCGTCCGTCGCGACGACGCCAGCGCGCCAGCGCTTCCACCGCGACCACTTTGCCTTTGTCGAATTCGGCCTGCGGCTGGAACCACGGCATGATCTCGCCCGCATCCATGGCCTCGCGGATGGTCGATGCGTCGATCTCGAAGTCGTCGTCGATGTCGATGTCGATGACCGGATCGTCGAAGCCCAGCAACGCCTGCGACAGATTGTCGCGAGTCAACGGCTTCTCGACCGTGCCGAGCACGTTCAGGCCGTAAGCGCGCGCCATCGTCTGTACCGTCATCAGCAGGGCCGGCTCCATTGCGCTGACCACCAGCACCGAACGTGCCAGGAATCCCTGCGCGAGATGACCGATGAACTCGATGCCGTCCATGCCGGGCATGTCGAGATCGACCATGACCACGTCCACCGGCGCGATCCGATCCTGCAATTGCTGCAACGCGCTGGCGCCGTCGGCGGCCTCGCTGGCTTCGAAAACATTCAGTTCCGACAGCAGCCGCAACGCCATGCGGCGCTGGAAGCCGTGGTCCTCGACCACCATCACGCTGAGTGCCGACATGGACATGCTGATCACCGGTGCTGTGCGCGGTGCGATCAGTCCAGGCGCTTGCTGCGCCGCCTGCCCCGAACGGGGCAGGATCACTGTAGCCGCTTGCCCGTGACAACGGCAACGCCGCCGACAGGCGGTCGCGAGTTACATGGCCCGTGCGGTTACGTAACCATTAATGGCTCACGCCGCGCTCGTGCGACGTGTTTTGGCAGCACGTTACGCGATACTGCTCAGGGCCAGGCCGGGGGATTGGCTGCCCAGGCGGCCTGCACTTCGGCGAGCAGGGCACGCTCTTGATCGCTCCAGGCCGGCAACAGCCGCGCGAACTGCTCGGCGGTGCGCCACTGCTGCGGTTCGCTGCGCACTGCCGCGCCGTACCACTGCACGGCCTCGTCCTTGCGGTCCAGCGACCACAGCACCAGCGCGAAGGTGGGCGGCATCCACGAAGCGGTCACGCCACGCGACGAGACCAGTGTGCGCCACTGCTCCAGCGCGGCACTGTCGTCGCCTGCGCGAAACAGATCCCAGCCGTAGTTCCACAGGACCGCGCGCCAGACCCCGTCGCTGGTGTCCAGGCCCGACAGCGAGCGGGCGTAAAGCTGGCGGCCGAGTTCGGCACGACCGCTTTCCATCGCCATGTGCGCGAGCTGCGCCGCCGCGGTATCGACGTTGTTGCCCCGCTCGATCATCTTGGCGAGCTTCTGCGTCGCCGCATCGCCGGTTTCCTTGACGGCGATGACCGGCTTGGTGGCGTTGGCATCGGCATCGAAATAGAACTCCGCCGGCTTCGGCAGGGACTGCGCCGGCGCGATGCCGGCCACGGCCATCAGCGCCGTGAACAAAAGGCTGTGCTTGAGCATGTGTGGATCCCCCTGTAACGCCCCAATGCTAACTCCATCGGGCCGATGCGTGACACGGTCCCGCGTGCGCTGTGCCGCGCTTTGCGATTTTCCCCCAAGACGTGCAAAGCCGCCTCGGGCCGCCTCCCTCCCGGCCGCTCCCCGGCGGCCCGTCGGTGCGGCGGCCACGATGGCCCTCAGCGCCCGGGCAGCAATGACACCTCGTCGACGACCCACATCGGGTTGTGCTCGCCGCTGGCGAAGGTGAAGCACAGGTCGTGCCGCCCGCTCAGTGCCGGCAGCTTCGTCTGCAGCGTGCTCAGGCCGTCGTTATGGCGAGCCGGCGCCAGCGGGAGTGTTGCGACCGGCCTGCCCTCGCAGCCGTCGAGACGCACTTCCAGCGCGCCGCCGGGAACCGTGGCCGGACGCGTAACCACCAACTTGGCGTCCTTCCACAACTGGAAGTTGTGCGGCACCTGGCCGACACGGACCTCCAGCGTCCCGATGTCATCCAGCTCGGCACCGTCGTAGACCCAGCACGGGTCGAACACGTCGGTCAGCAGGATGGCCCGGTCACCATCGGGCTTTCCATTGGCCGGAGCATCGTCCTCCAGGCGCAGCGTCAGTCCTTTTTTGCACGATCGCAGCGCATGGCTGCCACGCGCGCGCAGGTTGTTCGCATCGACGGCGAAGCTGCGCGTGGCCGCCAGTGCCTTGCCATCGGCGAACGCATTGGCCTTGATCGTGGCGGGCAACGACACCGCCAGCGGCTGCGCGTAGGCGCTCGATGTCGGCGACGGTTCGCTGCCGTCGGTGGTGTAGCGGATCTGCCCGACCCCGGTCTGGTTGGAAAGCGTCACCGTGCCGCGGCCAGCGTTCGCCGGGTGCTCCGCCGCAGGCTGCGCGGCAAAGCGCACGGCGAAGGCACTGTCGGCGGCATGGAACCCCGTCGTTCGATAGCGTGCCATGTCGGCTGGCATGCGCTGGAGGAAATCGTTCCAGTCGTGCCGCGGCGCAGGCGTCCAGGTGTTCTCGGCCAGTGCCGCCGCGCGCGGGAACAAGGCCCGTTGCACGCGGTCGTTGGTGCGCATGTGTTCGGTCCACAGGTTGGCCTGCGCGCCCAGTACGTGTTTGGCCTGCTCGGCGCTGAGCTGCGCCGGCACCACCTGGTAGGCGTAAACGTCCTTCAGCGAGATCACGTCGAGGCGGCCGGGCGTCTCGTCCGCGGCGTCGCTCTGGATGTGGTCGAAGTACAACTCCGGCGCCGGTGACAGCACAACGTCGTGACCGGCACGGGCGGCGTCGATCGCGCCCTGCGTCCCGCGCCAGGACATCACGGTCGCATCCGCCGGCGGGCCGCCTTCGAGAATCTCGTCCCAGCCGATCAGGCGCCGCCCCTTGGATTCGATGAAGCGACCCAACCGGCCCATGAACCAGCTCTGCAGCTGCATCTCGTCCTTGAGATTGAGTTCACGCAGCTTGGCCTGCACCGCCGCCGACTTCTGCCACTGGTCCTTGACCGCCTCGTCGCCGCCAAGATGGATGTAGCGCGACGGGAACAGCTCCATGACTTCGCCCAGCACGTTCTCCAGGAAGGTGAAGGTGCCGTCGTCGACATTGAACAGCCATGTGTGGATGCCCCAGTCCGGCGATACCGGCGGCGCCTGTCCGGTCACGCCCAGCTGCGGATATGCAGCGATGGCCGCCTGCGCATGCCCGGGCAGGTCGATCTCCGGCACCACGGTGATGAAGCGCTGCGCGGCGTACTGCACCACGTCGCGGATCTCGTCCTGAGTGTAGTAGCCGCAGTAAGGCTTGGGCTTTCCATCCGCGTCGCGTCCGGCCGCACCGGCCGGAATGCGGCAGCCGCCGACTTGCGTCAGCTTCGGGTACTGGCGGATCTGGATGCGCCAGCCCTGGTCGTCGGTCAGGTGCCAATGGAAGGTGTTGAGCTTGTGCAGCGCCATCTGGTCGAGCAGCGCCTTGACTTCATCGACGCTGCGGAAGTGGCGCGCGACATCGAGCATCAATCCCCGCCAGACAAAGCGGGGCGCGTCCTCGATGCGTTGCGCGGCGATGCGTACATCGCCCTGGCCGCCGTCGGCGGTGGCCAGCTGCCACAGCGTGACGGCGCCATAGAACAGGCCGGCCGGAGCGCGCGCCGTGATCGTGGCGCCGCGGTCGGTGATGTCGAGCGTGTAGGCCTCGTCGCTGGTGAACGTGGCCTTGGGGTCGATCAGGAAGTTCACCGAGTCGGCGTTTTCGCCCGTACCGACCTGCGGCTCGAATCCGCGCGCCTGCCGCAATCGCGCCGCGAAGTCGCGGGCAATGCGGGTCACCTCGTCATCGCCTGCGGACACCCGCAGCGACGTCTTGCCCGTGAGCAGGAATTGCCCGGAACGGGGTTGGACCTGCGCCGGACGCGGAATGACGGAGGTCGCCATCGTCGCTGGTGCGGTTTTTCCCGGGACGTTGCCGACATCGGTTTCCGTCTGCGGTCGCTGGCATGCGCCCAGGAACATCATCAACGCCGCACTGGCGGCCATGACCTTGATGCTTTGCGGTTTCATCGGTGCGTTCGTCTCGTCGGTATTCGGGGCGGCGCCATCGGCCGCGTCAAAACAGGCGGGCCCGGAATGACCGGGCCCGCCCTTGCCTCACAAGGT
>DATDBD010000265.1:0-9292 GCA_036525015.1 Lysobacter sp. | reverse complement strand
ATCTCGACGCCGTCGGCACCGCGCAAGCGGATCGCCTCGACCGGCGCCAGCGTCTTGCCCGCGAGGAATTCGTTGTGGTTCGCCAGCTCGCGCAGGCCACCGGCTTCGACGGCGGAGATCGAATAAGGATGCAGGTCGCCCTCACCCAGCACGACCACACGCCCGTCGCGCGAGACATCCAGGTCGTAGTCGAAACGGTTGCCCTGCGTCAGCTCTCCCACGTTGCCGCTGTCCAGCTCGATGCGGGACAGATGGGTGACGCGGCTGCGCTCGACCAGCGCATAGATGCTGCGCCCGTCCGGCGCCCAGCGCGGCTTGGTGAAGCAGCGGTCGATCGGCGCGGGAATACGCTCGGCACCGGTCGCTACATCGACGACGGCCAGCTGCCACGGCGCGTAGTAGATCCACTTGTCCTCGCCGCTGCGCAGGTAGGCGATGCGCGTGCTGTCCGGGCTCCAGGTCGGGCGCGTTTCCCAATACGGATCGAGATCCGAGCCGGTGAACGTGGTGAGCTGTCGCTCGCTTGCGCCGGCCTTGGGCTCGATGACGTAGATGTCGAAGTTGAGGTGCCGGTCTGGATCGACACCTCGCTTGGTCACGTAAGCGATCAGGCGCCCGTCCGGAGACCATGCCGGCAATTGTTCGTCGTGCGCGCCGGGCGTCAGCACTTCGGCCTTGCCGCTGGCGATGTCGAACACATACAGGTGCTTGCGACGGTGATCGAGGTAGCCGACGCCGTCCTCGCGGAACTGGTAACGCTCGGTCACGATCGGCGGCGGATTCTTCGGCTTGGGCGTGCCGGCAGGGCGCTCCGGATCGCGGGCGATCAGCGCCAGGCGCTCGCCGTCGGGCGACCACACGAAATCGTCGATGCCCTCCGCGAACTTCGTCAGCTGGCGCGCCTTGCCGCCGGTGGCGGGCATCGTCCAGACCTGGGTCTTGGCGTCTTCACCGCCCTGGTCGGACAGGAACGCGATCGACTTTCCATCCGGCGACCACTGCGCGCGCCATTCGCTGTGCTTGGGCGTGTTGGTCAGGCGGATGCGAGCGTGGCCGTCATAGCCCACACGCCACAGGTCCGACTGCGTCTTGTCCTCGGCCCGGTCGGCGGTGCTGACGGTGTAGACCAGCGCATTGCCATCCGGCGACAGCGCGGGCTCGGTCAGGTCGGCCAGGCGCGGGATGTCGTCGACGCCGAAGCGTGTTTGCGCAGCCCACGCGGGGGCCGCGATCAGTAAGGTAGCGAGCAGGAGCTTGCGCATCCGGTCAGCCGCCTTCCGCCAGGCGCGTGTAAGTGGCGCGGGCATCGCGCAGATAATCGAGCGTGGCGCGCTTCTCGCCCTCGTCGTTGTAATCGTCGCGGGCGTCCGCGGCTTCGATCACGCGATCGATCCAGGCGACGAAATACTTCGCGTCTTCCCGCGAGCCCGCAACCGCACCGCCCTGCCCCAACCACACGGGGTTGGTCGTCGCGTACGGGTACAGGTCCAGTAGCAGCGGTTCAGCCGCGTTGTTCCACGCACGCAGCAGCAACCAGCCTTGCGCCAGTTCGATGTCGCCTTGCGCATCGAGCTGGCGGCGGTCGCCGGTCAGATCGAAGCGCTTGACCACGTTGCCGTTGTGCACCAGCTCCAGGTGATCGACCGCGACAGGCGAACGCAGCGCAATGCGGTAGCGATGTTTACCCGCGACGCTTCCCACAACCGCCGCTCCCGGCTTCTGGCCGTCCAG
This sequence comes from Lysobacter sp., assembly GCA_036525015.1. Taxonomy (GTDB): domain Bacteria; phylum Pseudomonadota; class Gammaproteobacteria; order Xanthomonadales; family Xanthomonadaceae; genus Lysobacter_J. The sequence goes on along the minus strand of DATDBD010000265.1, from coordinate 7,561 downwards.
CAGCAAGCCCAGCATTGGCCCGTTGCTGACAAAACCGTGGCCCGCCTTGATCGCGGAAAACAACGATGCATCGTCGCGGCGACCGCCCGTGTCCAGGAAGACGCGGTTCATGCCGACCGGCCCGCGCAGCGACGCGTAGTTGGCCATCGCATCGGTGCCCGCGCCCGCCGGCAGGCGGAAGCCGAGGTTCAGCAGGCGATACCAGACGTTCGCGGTGGCCTTGTGGTCGGAGAACCCGACGACCTCCAGGTAGTCGACCTTGCCCTGCGCCACGTCAGCCGGCAGCTGGTGGCTGAGCACCGGGTCCTTGGCCGGATCGGGCACGGTGTCGAAGGGATGCACGTAGCCGACCACGCCCTGCTGCGCATGCGCCAGGTCGGCGATGACACCGTTGTGCGGATACGGACTGGCCATCGCCGTGTGGCGATAGGCGGTGAAGTCGGGCGTCAGGTAGTGATCGCGAAGGTTGAGCAGGCCCAGGTGCCCCCAGAAACTGGTGTGGTACTCCTGCGCATGATCGATCCGGGTCGGCGCGATGCCTTCGTCGCTGTGTCCGAAGTGCGCGATGTCGGGAATGCGTTCTTCCTTGTTGACGATCAGCTGTTCGACGACGTCCAGGTCTTCGGCCTGCGCCTGGCGCGCCAGGCGCTGCGGCGTGTTGCGGTAGTGGCCGCCGTAGTTCATGTGCACGTGCAGGTCGGCGCTGATCCAGTCGCCGAACTCGCGTGGAAGCGGTTGGGCCTGCAGGTCCACGCGCACCGGCGTATCGCGCCCGGCCTTCGCCTCGATGCGCCGCTGCCCGATCGCATGGGCGAAGCCATGCTGCACGGTCACCTCGGTCGTACCCGCCGGGACTTCCACCGTGCACGGCGCAGCGCAGTGAAAGTAGTGCGCTTCGCTGGCAAGCCTGGCGCGGTCGAAGCCGTCGTCTGCATGCATCCACGCCGTGGCGGGGGCATACGCGCGGCCGTCGCTGCCGGTCACCGATATCCGGGCGGACACGCGATGTCCCTGGCCGTCGCCGATGTCCAGCACCAGCCGCGCGGTGGGCGCCAGGGTACGGCGCTTGCCCGCCTGCACGCGCTGCGTGGCGCCACCGAGGACGTCCATCACCATCAGGCTGGTGTTGCCGTCGGCAGCATCGTTGCCGATGTAGGCGACGCGGCGGCTATCGGGAGACCAGCGGGCATTACGCTTTTCGTCGTCGCCGAAGGTCAGCGGCAGCGGCGCGGCGCCAGACATGGTCGTCAGCCAGAGTTGATGGGTCTGGCGGCCGCGATAGCTGGCGAACAGCACGCGCTTGCCGTCCGGCGCGATGTCCGGACGCGCGCTCCAGCTGGTCTCCTCGCTCAGGATCTTCCTGGGCTGTGCCGCCTTGTCGACCGACACCTGCCAAAGATCGCCGCTGCCCCAGGCGATCTCGGCGTTGCCGACGAACACGATCGACTTGCCGTCCGGCGACCACGCCGGATTGATCGCATGGTCGAAGGCCGAGTAGTAGTAGCGGTCGATCGCGCTCTTGCGCTCGCCCAGCAGCAGCCGCGCATTGCGCAGGCCGTCCGCGCCGATGTCGGCGACGAACAGGTTGAAGTGGCCGGTGCCTTGCGTCGACACCCAGGCGATACGCTTGCCGTCGGGCGACAGCTTCGGTTCGACGTTGACCGCGCCGTCGCGGGTCAATGCCTGCGCGCGGCCGCTGGCCAGATCCAGCCGCCACAGTTCCATCGCCCTGCCGTCGTAGCGCGTGAACACCACGCTGCTCCCATCGCGCGCGACATCGGGCTGGTAGTCATAGGCACCCGCCGCATGAGTCAGCTCGACCGCCTCGTCGTCGCCGATGCGCTGGCGCCACAACGAACCGGACATGCTGTACACCAGCGCATTGCCGTCCGGCAGGAACGCGGCCGACGACGGTCCCGTGGTCAGCTGCGGCAGGTACAGTTCGCGCCAGTAATAGCTGTGCGGCAGGTCGACCTGCTTGAGCACGGGTTCGCGCCCGTCCGCCCATGCGATGCCGGCCACGGCCCCCAGCAACGCCGCGGCCAGCACCCAATGCCGCGACCGCACCGGGTCAGTCCTCCTGCCCGAGCAGCGCTTCGTCGAGGCTACTGCGCAACAGCACCAGCGCCTCGTCGATCTCCTCGCGCGTCACGTTCAGCGGCGGCATGAAGCGCACCGTGCTGGCGCCGCACGACAACAGCAGCAAGCCATTGTGGAAGGCGCGGGTGACGACGTCGTCGCAGAGCTTGCGCGCAGGCGTGCGCTCGGCGTCGCTCTCGATCAGCTCCATGCCGATCATCAACCCCTTGCCGCGAACCTCGCCGACGCACGGATAGTCGCGCGCCAGGTCGCGCAGCCGCGCCAGGAAGTGCGCGCCGACGGTGGCGGCATTGCCCATCATCCCGTTCTCGACCAGATCGATGGTGGCGTTGGCGGCCGCGCAGGCGATCGGATTGCCGCCGTAGGTGTTGCCGTGCGCGCCTCGTTTCCACTGCGACATCAAGCGCTTCCTGGCCACCATGGCGCCGATCGGCAGGCCCGAACCCAGGCCCTTGGCCAAGGTCATGATGTCGGGCTGCACACCCCAGTGCTGGCTGGCGAACATGCGACCGGTGCGACCGATGCCGGATTGCACTTCGTCGAAGATCAGCAGGATCCCGTGTTCGTCGCACAGCGCGCGCAGGCCGGCCAGGAACCCGTCGGGCGGGACGATATAGCCCCCCTCGCCCTGGATCGGCTCGACCAGGATCGCCGCCACTTCCGACGCCGGTACGCTGCGCTCGAACAACATGCGGATGTAATCCAGCACCGCCTTGCCCTGGTCGCTGCCGGCGAACATCGCGCGATACGGATTCGGGTACGGCACGTGCGTCACGCCGGGCATCGTGGCGAAGAAGCCCTTCTGCTGGGTGTACTTGCTGGAGGTGAAGGCCAGCGAGCCCATCGTGCGGCCGTGGAAACCCCCAAGGAAACCGATGAAGCGCGAGCGTCCGGTGACGTAGCGCGCCAGCTTGATGGACGCCTCGACCGCCTCGGTCCCCGACTGGCACAGGAAGCTCATCGCCGGCTCGCCCAGCGGTGCTATCCGCGCCAGCCGTTCGCCCAGCCCGGCCATCTGCTCGTGCCAGTAGTCGCTGGAGATGTGCAGGAAGCGGTCTGCGGCGTCCTTCACCGCCTGCACGACCTGCGGATGTGCGTGACCGGTGCTGCACACCGCGATACCGGCGGCGAAATCCAGGAAGCGGTTGCCGTCGACGTCCCACACTTCGGTGCCACGCCCGTGCGACATCGCAAACGGATAGTCGCGCGGATACGAAGGCGAGATCACTTCGGCGTCGCGTGCGATCAGCGCGCGCGCCTTGGGGCCAGGCAACTCGGTCAGGATGTGTCGATTTCGCGTCATGTGGAAATCCTGCTGCCGACCCGCGAAGGCGGGGAACCGGCGTCTTCTGCTTTGAGAATGGAGGAACGGTACCCGGGCTTCCCGCTGCCGCGGAAACGATCGGCAAAGGCGCCTTCGAAGATAGCCCCGATCGTGCTCATTCCACACATCCCGGCGGTTGCACGGGTCGGCCGTGCGCCTGCGCGGTCCGTGCGTGCAGCGCCCGCAGCGTGTCGAGCTCGGCCGTGGTGGGCGCGGCAATCACGTCCACCCGTTCGGCCCGGGCCAGCGGCCAACCGACCGCGGCGCGCGCCTCCTCGACGGTGGCCTCCTCGAACAGGGCACTGAGTTGCAGTTCGTCGGTCTGTGGATGCGGCGTCAGCACACCGAAGTCGGTGATCACCGCGCGCGGACCGCCGCCGCGCGCCATGCTGCGCTGGCGCGCGCCGCTTCCATCGAGAAAGCCGGCACTGGTGCGGAAGTCGAGCTGCGGCACCAGGCTGCGCGGCGATGCCTTGAGCATGACGAAGGTCTGGCGCGCGTGCGCGACGATCTCCGGCGCGCCACCGGCGCCCGGCAGGCGCGTGACGGGCTTGTCGTAGGGCCCGATGACCGTGGTGTTGAGGTTGCCGAAGCGATCCATCTGCGCCGCGCCGAGGAAGCCCACGTCGACACGCCCGCCTTGCAGGTAATGGCTGAACACTTCCGGCAACGGCACGACGAAGGCGGCGGTCTCGGCGAGTTCGCCGTCGCCGATCGACAGCGGCAGCACGTCCGGGCGGGTGCCAATCGTGCCGGATTCGTAGATCAGCACGATATCGGGCGCATGCGTGAGCCGCGCCAGATTGCAGGCCGCGCTCGGCAGGCCTATGCCGACGAAGCACACGCAGCGGTCCCACAGCATGCGTGCCGCAGTAATCGTCATCCATTCATCCCGCGTCGCCTGGCTCATGCGGGCTTCCCGTGCAGGCGCGCCAGGAACCCGGCGTGGTCGGCGGTTTCGAGCACGTGCTCGCGCATCCATTGCGCGAACCTTTCGCGATCGCGCGCTATCGCATCCCAGGCTTGGTAGAAGGCGTTGTCGCGGCCGTAATGGCCGTGCGCATAAGACGGATACGCGCCGCCCGGACAATGCACGACGGCATCGACGATCCAGTGCGGCAGTACGACCGAGTTCATCGCCGCCGGCAGCCGGTCGACGATTTCCTCCACCGTCACCACGAGCTTTCTGGCCGCCATGGCCGCTTCGCGCTGGGCGCCAATGATGCCGTGGATGGCGATGTTGCCCTGACGGTCGGCGCGCTGGGCGTGCAGGATGGTGATGTCGGGCTTGATCGCCTGCACCGCCGCCAGGCGCTCGCCGGTGAACGGGCAGTCGACGCGGCGGATCGTCGGGTTGATCTTGTCCAGGTCGTTGTCGAGGTAGCCGCGCAGCGTGCCGAACGGCAGGTTCGCCGCACCCGCACAGTAGCCGGCGGCCATGCCGGCGTGGCTGTGCTCATCCAGTTCGATGGCGTGCGGCCATCCGTGCTCGGCGGCATCGCGCAAGCGGTGCAGCGATCCCACGCCGGGATTTCCGCCCCACGAAAACGTCAGCGCACGCGCGCAACCCATGCCGATCATCTGGTCGTAGATCAGGTCCGGCGTCATCCGGATCAGGTGCAGCTCGCGCCTGCCCTGGCGGATGATCTCGTGTCCTGCCGCGAAGGGAATCAGATGCGTAAAGCCTTCCATCGCCACGCGGTCGCCGTCGGCGACGTGCATGGCGATGGCGTCCTTCAGCGACAGGAACTGCATGCTTACTCCACCACGGTGCGCGACTGCTCGCGCAGGTACTGCTGCAGGTAGTAGAACGAGGCGATCGCCTTACCGGTGGATCCCGACCCCTTCCAGCCACCGAACGGCTGGTAGCCCGGCCAGGCGCCAGTGGTCGCGCCCTGCGGCCGGTTGGCGTAGGTGACGCCGGCCTCTATGTGCTCCTGGAACCACGGTACCTCGTCGGCACCGCCGTAGAAGCCGGCGGTCAGGCCCATGTCGGTGTCGTTGGCCAGCCGCATCGCCTCGTCGCGGTCGCGGTAGCGATGCATCATCACGATCGGCAGGAACATCTCCTGCTTCCACAGCGGATGCGATAGCCCCGCTTCGGCCACCACCGGCTCGACATACCAGCCGCGCGCCAGTTCGCCCTCGCGCAGTTGCTGTCCGCCGCTGACCAGTTTGGTACCGCCGGCCTTCAGCAGTTGCACGTAGTTGGCGTAGTTGGAGTACGCAGCTTCGTTGATCACCGGACCCAGCCAGTGCTCGCGCCGGCGGGCGTCGCCGACCTGGATTGCGGCGACTTTCTCCATGACTTTCGTGGTCAGTTCGTCGGCGACGCTCTCGTGCACGTACAGCCGCGACAGGGCCGAGCACTTCTGCCCCCCCATGCCGAATGCGGAACGCACGATGCCGGCCGCGGCGCGCTCAAGGTCGGCCTTGTCCGTGACGATGCACGGATTCTTGCCGCCCATCTCGGCGATGCACGGCCGCGGGTAGGCGCCGCTCGCCATCTGCCGCAGCAACTGCATGCCGACGCCGACCGAACCGGTGAAAGTAATGCCGGCCGTCAGCGGGTGCCTTGCCAGCGCTTCGCCGACTTCGCGGCCGGAACCGGACACGTAGTTGAAGACGCCCGGCGGCAGGCCGGCATCGCGGATACAGTCGGCCAGCAGTCGTCCCGACCACGGCGTGTCGCTGGCGGCCTTGACCACGACCGTGTTGCCGGTGACCAGCGCGGCCGCCACCGGGCCGCCGGCGAGCGCGAGCGGAAAATTGAACGGCGCGATCACCACCCACACGCCATGCGGTCGCATCACGCTGCGATTGCGCGATACCGCGCCTTCGAGCGGGTCGTTGGGCAACTCGTGCTCGTAGCCGGCGTGGCGTTCGAAGTCGTCAGCGTAGTGGTGGAAGAAGTCCACCGTCTCCTGCGTCTCGCCCAGCGCTTCCATGCGGTTCTTGCCGACTTCCAGCGTCAGCGCCGCGGCGATCTCATAGACACGTTGCTCCATCAGGTCACCGACCTTGCGCACCAGGCGTGCGCGTTCGGCGACCGGCAGCGCGCGCCACTTTGGCCAGGCCGCGTGGGCGGCTTTCATGGCGGCGTCGACGTCGGTTTCGTCGGCCAGGGCGAACTGTCCCAGCACCAGCTCGCTGTCGATCGGGCTGTGGCGCTGCGCGTAGCGCGCCGCGGGGCGATCCTCGCCAGCGATGAAGAGTCCGTGGCGTTCGCCGAGTCCGGCTTCGACACGCGCCATGGCGGCATCGAAGCGCTCGTGCATCGCCTCGGGCGGGTTGAACATCGTCGCGTAGGTCAGGCGGAAGCTCATGTCGGTCTCGGTTGCGTGTCCGATGCGGGATTCAATGCGGGAAGCTCATGCCGGAAAGTACCGGGACAGAAGGCGGTCGAGCAGCGCGACCGCGTCCGCCAGCTCGCCCTCCCCTATCACCAACGGCGGCGCCAGCAGAATCAGGTTGCCGCGCGTCGCGAAGGACACGCCCTGGGCCATCGCCTCTTCGACCAGCGCCTTGAGCGCCGGCGGCGTCTGTGGCCACGGCGCCAGCGGCGCGCGCGTTTGACGGTCGGCGACCAGTTCGATCACCGCGAACAAGCCATGCCCGCCGCGCACGTCGCCGATCACGCGGTGGCGCTGCTGCAACTGCCGCAGTTGCGCCAGCAACGCCGCGCCCAACGAGCGCGAGCGCTCGATCAGGTCGCCTTCCTCGTAGGCGGCCAGCGCCGCCAGTCCTGCCGCGCAGGCCAACGGATGCCCGCAGTAGGTCAGCCCGGTGTAGAGCATCTCGTGCTCGATACGCGCGGCCACTTCGCGGCTCAACACCACCGCACCGAGCGGCAATGCCGCTCCGGTCAGGCCTTTTGCCAGCGTCATCAGGTCCGGCCGGCCGGCCTCGCCGTGACGCTGCCAGGCGAACCACTGTCCGCAGCGGCCGAATGCGCTCATCACTTCGTCGGCGATCAACCACACGCCACGCTGCGCAGTGCGCTGGCGCAGCGCCGGCCAGTACGAATCGGGGGCGACGATACCGTTGGTGCCGGCGTTGGGTTCGACGATGACCGCCGCGACCTGCTCCGCGCCGAGCGTGTCGATGCGATCTGCAACCGCATCGGCGGCACGCTCT
>DATDBD010000264.1:0-11833 GCA_036525015.1 Lysobacter sp. | reverse complement strand
TCGTTCGAGTCGGTGCAGACCGGACGCTCTTCGCCGTAGCTGGTGACGGTGAGCTGGCCACCCGAACCACCGTTGGCCTGGACCGCCGAAGAGACGGCGTTGCCGCGGCGCTCGCCGAGGCCGACGTTGTACTCGCGGCTGCCGCGCTCGTCGGCATTGCCTTCCAGCGTCATGCGCGAGGACGGACGGTCACGCAGATACTTGGCATGGCAGGCGACGACGTTCTGGAACTCCGGACGCAGGGCGTCCTGGTCGAAGTCGAAGTACACGACGCGCTGGCGCAGGCAGGCGTCGGTGTCGAGGTCTTCCGGACCGTACAGGCCGGAGGTGGCCGGGGCTTCGGTGACCGGCGCGCTCGGGGCCGGTTCGGCCGGCGGCGGGGTTTCCTTGACCTTCTTCGAGCAGGCGACAGCCGCGGTGCACAGCACGGCGGTGAGCAGGATGCGGGTGGTGGTGTTCATGGTCATTCCTTGGTCTTTAATTCGGAGCTTAAGGGGTGGCAAATGCTTCGGCTCAGCGCGGCAAACGGAAGGGTCCCCAAGCCGGTTCGCGCACGTCACCATCGGCGAGCACCAGGCGCTGGCGCACCCGGGCATCGGCGGACACGGCATAAAGGACGCCGCGGCGGCCTTCGCGCGCAGCATAAATGATCATTGCGCCATTCGGGGCAAAGCTGGGCGATTCGTCGAGTGAACCTGGCGACAATGTGCTCCAGCGCGCAGAACCGAGTGTGCTGTCCATCATGGCAATGCGGTAGTTGTTGCCGGCGCCCTGGGCGGTGGCGATCTTCTTGCCGTCGGCCGACACGCTGGCGCTGGCGTTGTAGCTGCCCTGGAACGTCACCCGGGTGGCGCTGCCGCCGCCGGCCGCGACCTGGTAGATCTGCGGCTTGCCGCCACGGTCAGAGGTGAAGTAGATGATGCTGGCATCGGCGCTCCAGGTCGGCTCGGTGTCGATGCTGAAATGGTTGGTCAGCTGGGTCAGCGCGCGGCTGCCCAGGTCCATCACGTAGATCTCGGGGTTGCCGCTTCGCGACAGCGTCAGCGCCAGCCTGCGGCCGTCCGGCGAGAACGCCGGCGCGCCGTTGATGCCTCGGAACTTGGCGATCAACTCGCGTGCGCCGCTGCCGATGTTCTGGATGTAGATCGAGGAGCTACCGCCCTCGAAGCTGACATAGGCCAGGCGGTTGCCATCCGGGCTCCACGACGGCGACAGCAGCGGCTCGGGCGAACGCACCACGGTCTGCGGGTTGAAACCGTCGGAGTCGGCGACCATCAGTGCGTATTGCGCGCCCTTGCCAGTGCCGGTGGCGGTGACGTAGGCGATGCGGGTGAAGAACGCGCCGCGCACGCCGAGGATCTTCTCGTAGACCGCATCGGCGATCTGGTGGGCGACGTCGCGCATGGCGTTGGCGCGGGCGGTCAGGGCGAAGCCGAGCAGGCGTTCCTGCTTGGCGACGTCGAACAACTCGTATTCGACCCGGTAGCTGCCCGCGCCGGCATCGAGCACGCGACCGATGAGCAGGTAATCCTGGTTGAGCGCCCGCCAGGTCGGATAGTTGACCTCCGCGCCGTGGGTGGGCTTCTCGATGATCTGCGCCAGCGGCAGGCCGCGGAACTGGCCGGAGCGGTTGAGGTCGGCGGTGATGATTTCGGAGACGTCGGTCGGCGGTGCGGTGGAGCTGCCCTGGTAGGGCATCGGCACGACGGCGATAGGCAGCGCCGCGGCATTGCCGCCGACGATGTCGATCTCCAGTCCTTGCTGCTGGGCAGCGGCGGCCAACGGAAGCAGCAGCGACAGCAGCGCCACCAGCCAGGTGAGATGTCGGCGAGTCTTCGTTACTTTCGTCGGCACTTTCGTCGGCATGTTCATCGGCACTCCATTACTCGTTTCGTCGGTACAGCCTGGGATACTTAACAGCAGGTCGGTGAATGCCGCCTCAAGGATGGCTTCGAATTGAATCAACGGTCCTGCGCGGTGAAGTTGAGCGTGAGGTTGCGCTGGAACACCGATTCAAAGCCGGCATACGGCAAAGGCTGGGCCTTGAGCACGGCGGCCTCGATCGAGCGACGGCCCTGCTCATCGTAGGCGCAAGGCGATGACACTTCCGCACTCATCACCTGCCCGCCCGGCAACTGGTGGATCAGCAGGCGGCAGCGCGCGCCGATCGGCACGGTCTCCGGACGGGTCCACTTGGCCAGGATCGCCTCTTGCAGGGCCGCAGCGTAGCGCGCCTGCAAACCCGTGTCGGCGCCTTCGTTGCCCGGTGGCGCGCTGGCCGAGGCGCTGGCCGTGGAGGACTGCACAGCGCGGGCGTCGGCAATCTGCTGCAGGCGCTGTTCGGCCAGTTGCGCCTCGCGCGAGGCCTTGGCGCGCTGCTTGCGGATGTCTTCCAGTTGCTTGAGCCGATCGGCCTCCATCTGCGCCAGGCGCTGCTTGCGCTCGACTTCCTGCTGGCGCTCGCGTTCGGTCAGGTCGATCTGCTCCTGGCGACGCTTTTCTTCCTGCACCTTGTCCTCGGTGGCCGGGGTCGGCGTGGGCTGATCGACCACGGCCTCCTGGTTACTCGCGTCGGGCACCGGAATGAAATCCTGCGGCGTGGCCTGCGGCGGGGTCGGAGCCTCCTCGGGCACCGGCTCGGGCAACGGCTGCGGCAGCGGCGCGGTTTCCTCCGGCTGCGGCTGGGGCTGGGTTTCCTCGACCGGCTTGGGCCGCTTGCGCAGCGTGCTTTGCATCGCCGGTGTCAGCTCGTTGGCGTCGACCAGCTCGGCGGCCACCGGCGAACCGGCGGCCGACACCGGCGCGTTGTCGCGGGTCCATTGCAGGCCCAGGAACATCAGCGCGAACAGCAGCGCATGCAGCAGCAGCGCCCCTACGATCGCCTGCGCGGTGTCAGCGCGCGTCTCCCGCATCAGCGGCCGCCCTTGCCGGCCTGCCCTTGCGAGGCCTGGTCGGGCTGGCTCATCAGGCCGACCTTCTTGACGTTCGCGCTCTGCAGCAGCACCAGCGCGTCCATCACCTTCTGGTAGTTGGCCTTGGCGTCGCCGGCCACGAACACGGCGACATCAGGATTCTGCGCAACGATCGCGGCGACCTTGGCCTGCAGCGTTTCGGCGGTGACAGGCTCGTTGCTGCCCGCTTTCACGGCCAGGAAGTAGTGGCCTTGCGGATCGACGCTGACGACCACCGGGTCTTTTTTCTCCTGGATCGACTTGGCGTTGGACTGAGGCAGGTCGATGTCGACGCCCAGGTTCAACAGCGGCGCCGTCACCATGAAGATGATCAGCAGCACGAGCATCACGTCGATGTACGGCACGACGTTGATCTCGGCCTTGAGCTTGCGCTTGCGATGTCGGCGCGCGGCGATGCCGGTCATGGCTGTTCTCTCGTATTCAACTGCTTCAACGCCCGAGACGGGCCATGCGGGTTACTCGTCGAGGTTGGCCTGACGCTGCAGGATCGAGGAGAACTCTTCCGAGAACGCGTCGTAGCGCACGCTCAGTCGCTCGACCTTGGTCGCGAAGCGGTTATAGGCCCACACCGCCGGGATCGCCGCAAACAGGCCCATCGCGGTGGCGATCAGCGCCTCGGAGATGCCCGGCGCGACCGTGGCGATGGTCGCTTCCTTCATGTTGGCCAGGCCCTGGAACGAAATCATGATGCCCCACACCGTGCCGAACAGGCCCACGTACGGGCTGATCGAACCGACGTTGGCGAGGAATTCCAGGTTGTGCTCCAGACCGTCGATCTCGCGCGAACCGGTCGCGCGCATGGCGCGCTGCGCGCCTTCCAGCTGCATGCGGCTGTCGGCGCCGCGCCGCTGGCGCAACCGGCCGAACTCGCGGAAGCCGGCTTCGAAGATCGCCTCCAGGCCGGCGATGTCGCGGTTGCGCTCGGTGCTGCCGGCATAGAGCTTGGACAGCTCGGCGCCGGACCAGAAGCGCTCCTCGAACGTGTCTGCTTCGCGTGAGGCGCGGTCGAGCACGCGCTTCTTGCGAAAGATGATCACCCACGACGCCACCGAGCCGAACAGCAGCAGCAGCATCACCAACTGCACCGGAATGCTGGCGTGCAGGACCAGGCTCAACAGGTTGAGGCTGTTCCCGGCGGCGGCCGGTGCGAGCGCGGCAGCCGCGCTGACGGCCTCCTCGGGCAGGGCTTCAACCGTCGGCGACGAAGTCGTCGCCACCTGCAGCGCAGTCAACAGTGCCGTCATGCTTGTTTCTCCGTGCCCGGTGCCACGGGCGTTGCTTGTTCCAGGGCTTTCAATTCGTCGTACAACGGTTGCGGCATCCCGCGCGGCCGGAACCCGCCGGCATCGAGCGCCGCCACCCGCACGCGTGCGGTCAGCAGCACCTCGTTGCCGCGCATGATCGACTGCGCGAACACCGCACTGGCGCGTCGGCACTCGACCAGCTGCACGGTTACCGCCAGCGCATCGTCCAGGCGGGCCGGCTTGAGGAAATCCAACGTCATCGCGCGAACGGCGAACACCAGATCGTAATCAAGCCGGAGCAGTTCCTGGCCGTAGCCCTGCGACCGCATCCACTCGGTGCGGGCCCGCTCCAGGAAAGCCAGGTACTGCGCGTGGTAGACCACGCCGCCAGCGTCGGTATCTTCCCAATAAATGCGTACCGGTAGGCTGAACATTCGTTAAGAAATGGAAGTGAAAGGAGAGAAATCGTAGGCTGGCCCGTGACTTGCGCCATCGTCGCAACGTGCCAGGGCCCCATGCGGGGAACGCGTGTGCATGACCGTGGTCACGGTCTGGCGGAAACGGTCATCCGCCCTCGCCCGCCGTATCGAACAGGCTGCCATCACGGCCGCGCACGGCCAGGCCCAGGTGTCGATAGGCCTTGGGCGTGGCCATGCGGCCACGCGCGGAGCGCATGAGGTAGCCCTGCTGGATCAGGTATGGCTCGATCACGTCCTCCAGCGTGCCGCGCTCCTCGCTCAGCGCCGCCGCCAGCGATTCCACGCCGACCGGACCGCCGTCGAAGGAGTCGATGATGATGCTCAACAGGCGCCGATCGAGGTCGTCGAAGCCTTGCGGATCGACTTTCAGCATGACCATCGCCGCGTCGGCGGTCTCGCGGGTGATGGCGCCGTCGGCGCGTACCTGCGCGTAGTCGCGCACGCGGCGCAACAGGCGGTTGGCGATGCGCGGGGTGCCGCGCGAGCGGCGGGCGATCTCGGCCGCGCCTTCGGGTTCGCAGGGGATGCCCAGGATCTTCGCCGAGCGGCGCACGATGCGGGTCAGTTCCTCGGCGTTGTAGAACTCCAGGCGCTGGACGATGCCGAAGCGGTCGCGCAGCGGCGCGGTCAACAGGCCGGCGCGGGTGGTGGCGCCGATCAGCGTGAAAGGCGGCAGGTCGAGCTTGATCGAGCGCGCGGCAGGACCCTCGCCGATCATGATGTCGATCTGGTAGTCCTCCATCGCTGGATACAGGACTTCCTCGACGACCGGCGAGAGACGGTGGATCTCGTCGACGAACAGCACGTCGTGCGGCTGCAGGTTGGTCAGCAGCGCCGCCAGGTCGCCGGCCTTCTCGATCACCGGGCCGGAAGTCTGGCGCAGGTTGACGCCGAGCTCGTTGGCGATGACGTGACTGAGGGTGGTCTTGCCCAGCCCGGGCGGTCCGAAGATCAGCACGTGATCGAGGGCTTCGCCCCGACCCTTGGCCGCCTCGATGTAGATCTTCATCTGCTCGCGCACGGGCTGCTGGCCGAGGTACTCGTCCAGGCGCTTGGGGCGGATCGAGGCCTCGATGGCCTCGTCTTCGCGAGTCGCGCCGGCGGCGATGATGCGGGGATCGTTCATGGGGCCATTATGTCATCCCCTTCCCGCTTCCCATGGCGGCTCCTGTCCAAAAGACAGGCCAATGCACCTTCTCCCGCGTGGCAGAAGGTGCGGTGCTGCTAGATCTCGACCTGCGCCCCCAGCTCCACCAGCCGGTTGCCCGGAATGCGGAAGAACCCGGTGGCCGGCGCCGCGTTGCGGTGCATGAAAGCGAACAGCTTGTCGCGCCAGATCGGCATGCCGCGATGGCGGCTGGCGACCACCGTCTCGCGACTGGCGAAATAGGTGGTGTCCATCGGGTCGAAGTAGATGCCGCCGGCATCGCAGGAGCGCATCAGCGCCAGCGGCACGTCGGGCATTTCCATGAAGCCGAAACGCACCACCACTCGGTAGAAGTCCACGCCGCCGATCGTCTCGATCTTCAGCCGCTTGTCGCGCGGGGCGTAGGGCACGTTCAAGGTGTCCACCGTCAGGAACACGTTGCGCTCGTGCAGCACCTTGTTGTGCTTGAGGTTGTGCAGCAACGCATGCGGGATCACACCCTTGTCGGCGGTCATGAACACCGCAGTGCCCGGCACCCGCGCCGGTGGCGCCAGCATCAGCCCGGGCAGGAAGGTGTCGATCTGGATGCCCTCCTTGCGGACCTCCTCATGCAGCAGCTCGCGGCCGCGGCGCCATGTGCGCAGCAGCGTGAACACGATCAGGCCGAGCATCACCGGGAACCAGGCTCCGTCGAAGAACTTGGCGCCGTTGGCGATGACGAAACCGGCGTCGACGATGAAGAAGACGATGCACGCCGGCAGTACCCACAGGCGCCAGCGCGGCCACAGCGCGTTGGCCACCAGCGCCAGCAGCAGAGTGTCGATCAGCATCGTCGCCGACACCGAGATGCCGTAAGCCGATGCCAGCGCGGTGGAGCTGCGGAACATCAACACCACCGTCAGCACCGCGATCATCAACGACCAGTTGATGTAGGGCACGTAGATCTGACCGATGGTCGCGTGCGAGGTGTGCTTGACCTGCATGCGCGGGATATAGCCCAGCTGCATCGCCTGGCGCGAAACCGAATAGGCTCCGGTGATCACCGCCTGCGAGGCGATGATCGCGGCCATCGTCGCCAGCACGATCATCGGATACAGCGCCCACTGCGGCACCGCCTCGAAGAACGGGTTGGTGACCGCAGCCGGATGGCCGAGCACGAACGCTCCCTGCCCGAGGTAGTTCAGCATCAGGCACGGCAGCACCATCGTGTACCACGCGTAGCGGATGGGCTTGGCGCCGAAATGGCCCATGTCCGCGTACAGCGCCTCGCCGCCCGTCACCGCCAGCACCACCACGCCCAGGATCAGCACCGAGTGCGAGCCGTGCGAGATGAAAAAGCGCGCGCCCCACATCGGATTGAGCGCCTTGAGCACTTCCGGCGCCTGCACGATGTTGTGGATGCCGATCAGGGCCAGCGAGATGAACCACAACACGGTGACCGGGCCGAAGACGCGACCGACTTTCTCGGTGCCGAAGCGCTGCGCCAGGAACACCATCACCAGGATCACGATCGAAATCGGGACGATGAAGCGATGCAGCCCGGGGGCCGCGACTTCCAGGCCCTCGACCGCGCCGAGCACGGTGATGGCCGGGGTGATCACGCTGTCGCCGAAGAACAGCGACGCGCCGAAGATGCCGAGGATGCCGACGATGTAGGCCGAGCGCGATCCCTTGGCCAGCGTGCGCTGTGCCAGGGTCATCAGCGCCATGATGCCGCCTTCGCCCTCGTTGTCGGCGCGCATGATGATGGTGACGTACTTCAGCGTCACCGTGATCATCAACGCCCAGAAGATCAGCGACAGGATGCCGAGCACGGTGTCGTGGTTGCCGGCCAGGCCGAAGTGCGGCGAGAACGCCTCTTTCAGCGTGTACAGCGGACTGGTGCCGATGTCGCCAAACACCACCCCGATCGCGCCGATGACCAGGCCGAACAGGCCTTGCCGACCGTGGCCGCCGTGATTGTCGGCGTGCGCGGGACCGGACGCGGTGGAGGAAGGTACGGAAGGGGACATGGTTGCGTCTGCTGGGGCGGAGAACCGCCGTGGCTCAACGAAGCGCGGACTTTAGCGCTTTGCGGATGATGGTGGCTGCGTCGTCGCCGGCCGCGGCGGCATCGCGCGCCATACGAGAGGCTTCGGCGGGTTTGTAACCCAGTTGCTGCAGGGCGATGATCGCCTCGCTCAGCGGATCGGCCGCGCCACCGGGGCCGGAGATCGTCGCGCCGGCACCGACCAGGTCGGCCGCGCGGTCGCGCAGTTCCACCACCATGCGTTCGGCCGTCTTCTTGCCGATGCCGGGGATGCGCGTCAGCGCGGTGACGTCGCCGGCCTGGACAAGCCGGGCGAACTCCTCCACCGGCACGCCCGACAGCACCGCCAGCGCGATCTTGGCGCCGATGCCGGACACCCGCTGCACGTCCCGGAACAGACGCCGCTCGGCTTCGCGCAGGAAGCCGTACAGCGACACGCTGTCTTCCTTCTGCGCGTAGTGGGTGAAAAGCGAGACTTCGCGACCGAGATCGGGCAGGTCGTAGAAGGTGCTCATCGGCGCTTCCAGCTCGTAGCCGACGCCGTTGACGTCGACCACCAGCCACGGCGGCTGCTTCATCACCAGCGTGCCCTTGAGGCGTCCGATCATGTGTTACGTCTCCGCAGCAGTTGCGCAGATACGCCCGTGCGCGCCACGGTGGCGCTCATGTGGGCATGGGTCAGTGCGATCGCCAGCGCGTCGGCCGCGTCGGCCTGCATCTTCACTTCCGGCAGGTTGAGCAGCAGCCGAACCATGTGCTGCACCTGATCCTTCTCCGCCGACCCGCGACCGACCAGCGACTGCTTGACCACGCGCGGTGCGTATTCGCTGATCGGGAGGCGTCGGCGCACCACTGTCGCCAACGCCGCGCCGCGGGCCTGGCCGAGCTTCAGCGCCGAGGACGCCGACTTGGCCATGAATACCGTCTCGATGGCGATCTGCTGCGGCTGCCATTGGTCCAGCAGCGCATCCAGCCCGTCGCACAGCAGGCCCAGGCGCGCGGGGAAATCCTCCGCGTCGAGCAAGGTGAGCGCTTGCGCGTGCACGTAGCTGCAGCGACCGTCGGCAGCGACGTCGATGACGCCGATGCCGGTCCGCTGCGAGCCGGGGTCGATTCCCAGGATTCGGATCACGTCATCAGCGTACGCCGATCAGGCGTAGGCGTCCTGTCCGAGGTCGGCGTTGGAGTAGACATTCTGGACATCATCCATGTCCTCCAGCCAGCGCAGCAGCTTGACGACCTGCTGTGCGGGCTCGCCGGTGACGGCAATGTCGTTGTCGGCGCGCATGGTCACCTCGGCCAGGTCGGCCTTCAGGCCCGCGCTTTCCATCGCGGCCTTGACCTGCTCGAAGGCGTCCGGAGCGGTCACCACGTCGATCGAACCGTCGTCCGGATACACGACGATGTCGTCGGCACCGGCATCGATCGCGACTTCCGTGATTTTTTCCTCGTTCGCGCCCGGGGCGAACGACAGCACGCCGAGCTTCTTGAACATGAAGGACACCGAGCCTTCGGTGCCGAGGTTTCCGCCGAACTTGCCGAACGCGTGGCGCACGTCAGCGACGGTGCGGACCCGGTTGTCGGTCAGGCAGTCGACGATCACCGCGACACCGCCGGGGGCATAGCCCTCGTAGCGGATTTCCTCGTACTCGACGCCCTCGAGCTCGCCCGTCGCCTTCTTGATGGCGCGTTCGATCACGTCCTTGGACATGTTCACGGCCAGGCCCTTGTCGATGGCCGTGCGCAGGCGCGGATTGGCGGCAGGATCGCCGCCACCGGCGCGCGCGGCCACGCCGATCTCGCGGATGACCTTCGTGAAGATCTTTCCGCGCTGGGCGTCTACGGCGTTCTTGCGGGCTTCGATCGACGGGCCTCTACCCATGGTGCTTTCCGGATTGTCACTTTGAAGAAGTTGGCGATTTTACTTCTATCGGGCCCGTTTCGCCGGAAGCGGTCACATTTATTCGGGCTGTCGATGCGGGGCGCCCGCATCGAAGCGCCCGTGCCGGAGGAAAGCCACCGCCAGTCGTGCGACCTGCGCCGAGAACAGCAGGCCGGAATGGCTGGTCTGGATCACCGTGTGGTCGGCCAGGCCCGACAGCCGGGTTTCGGCGACACGGACGGTGCCATCGTTTTCGTCCTCGATGCGGCCGACAAAGCGGCCCAGCCCGTAAGGCGCGCGCCCGGCGATCATGCCGACCTCGGCCGGGCCGCTCCAGGGCTCGCAACCGCGCCGCAGCAGGTCGGCGCTGCGTCCCAGCGAGGCGGCGGTCCAGATGCGGCCGGCCATGCCGCCGGCCGCGGCGCTCCCGCACAACGGTGAGCCCAGGCAAACGACGCGCGGCACGGGTAATTCGGGATGCCGCTGCAGGGCGCTGAGCGCGACCAGCCCGCCCAGGCTGTGGGCCAGCAGGTGACCGGGCTCCTCGCGCAGTCGCTGCACCAGGCGCGGGATCGCCGCGTCCGGGCCGCCCAGGACGGTGGCGTAGCCAAAGATCTCGGGGCGGAATCCGGCACGACGCAGCCGCGCCGCCATGGCCTGCATCGACAGGCGATTCATCCAAAGGCCGTGCAGGAGGATGACGCGATTGGTCATGGGGGGTGTGTTGGGTGGTTGGAGGCACTTTGCCAAAGCGGGAAGCAAGAGCGCCCTCATCCGCCCTTCGGGCACATTCTCCGAGAAGGGACATTTTCAAGCGGGAGAAGGGGCATTTTTTTCCTCGCGTTTGCTCTCCCCGGTCACCGCTTGGCCTTTACCGGTGCTTTTTGCCCCTTCTCCCGCTTGCGGGAGAGGGCTGGGGTGAAGGCAGACAGCCGATCAGCCTGGAGACTGCACCGGCCTGCGCAGGATGAATTCATGATCGCGGATGTTGCCGACAATGAAGTCGTAATCGCCGACGTGCTCGAAGCCATTCCGAGCGTACAGCCGTTGCGCGCCATGGTTTTCCGACCACACGCCAATCCATAGCGTGCGCGGGCCGTCGCGCTCCAGCCACTCCAGCGCGGTGCGGAACAGCCTCCCGCCCCAGCCGCCGTTCTGGTGATCGAGCAGCACGTAGAGCCGCTTCAACTCACCATCGCCTGGCGCCACTTCGGCATGCGGCAGCGTGCATGGCCCGGCAAGCGCGTGGCCCACCGCAACACCGCCGTCCTCCAGCAGCCACACCGCGCAGGCGTCATCGGCCAGCACGCGCTCGCAGGCTTCGAGTGAATAGCTCTCGGACAAGAACGTCTGCAGGTCCTGCGGCGGATACAGATGGCCGAAGGTGTCGGTGAAGGTGCGCGAAGCGATGCGGGACAAGGCCTGTGCATCGCCGGGCCCGGCACGTCGGATGAGCACGATTACGCCTCTTCTTCCTCGGCGTCCTCGTCCTCTTCTTCCTCTTCTTCCTCGGCGTCGTCGCCTTCTTCGCCTTCCTCGTCTTCCTCGCCTTCTTCGTACTCGTAATCGTCTTCGCCGAAGTCCTCACCGTCCCAGCGGCCCTCGCCGTCCGGCACGAAGGTCAGGGCCATGGCATTGGGCGCGTGCCCGACGCGCACCAGCCAGCCGCCGAAGACGCGGGCGCGCTCGGTCACCAGACCCGCGTCGGCGCCCTCATTGCCCAGCCTTTCCCATTCCAGTGCAAACGCATGCTCGGTCATTCGATTCCAAACTCCTTGAGTTTCAGGCTTTAGTGGCTTTCGGACGCACGGCGATGTGCACCTCGGCCAGCTGCGCATCCGGGATCGGCGACGGTGCGCCGGTCATCAGGCATTGCGCGGTGGTGGTCTTCGGGAACGCGATGACGTCGCGGATCGACTCGGTGCCGGCCATCAGCGCGGCGATGCGGTCGATGCCGAAGGCGATGCCGCCGTGCGGCGGCGCGCCGTACTTCAGCGCGTCGAGCAGGAAGCCGAACTTCAGCTCGGCCTCCTGCGTGCCGATGCCGAGCAGGTCGAACACCGCGCTCTGCATCGCCGAG
>DATDBD010000263.1:0-4307 GCA_036525015.1 Lysobacter sp. | reverse complement strand
CGGAATCGCATTGATCGCCAACAGGCAGACGAACGAAGCCGCAAGCAACAGCGCCGCGATCGCCACCGCGCCCGGATAGTCGTATTCCTCCAGCCGGATCGTGATCAGCAACGGCGCGATCTCGGTCTTGAACGGCAGGTTGCCGGCAATGAAGATCACCGAGCCGTACTCGCCCAGCGCGCGCGCGAACGCCAAGGAAAAACCGGTGAGCAGTGCGGGCAGCAGCTCCGGCAGCACGACGCGGCGCAGCGTGGTCAGGCGCGAGGCACCGAGCGATGCTGCCGCTTCTTCCTGCTCGTGGCCGAGCGCTTCCAGCACCGGCTGCACCGTGCGCACCGCGAATGGCAGGCCGATGAAGGCCAGTGCGATGATGATGCCGATGGGCGTGTAGGCGATCTTGATCCCGAGCGGCTCCAGCCAGCGGCCGACCCAGCCGTTGGCGGAATAGATCGCGGTCAATGAAATGCCGGCCACCGCCGTCGGCAGCGCAAACGGCAGATCGACCAGCGCATCGAGCAGGCGCCGGCCCGGAAAGCGATAGCGCACGACCACCCACGCCACCAGCGCGCCAGCGAACAAGGCCACCAGCGAAGCCACCAGCGAGGCGCCGAAGCTGAGCTTGAGCGAGGCCTGCACGCGCGGATCCAGGATCGCGCGCAGCCAGCCATCGAGCCCTAGCCCGGCCGCGCGCACGGCCAGCGCCAGCAGCGGCAGCAGCACCACCAGGCTGAGCCAGGCCAGTCCGAGGCCCAGACTCAGGCCGAAGCCCGGCAGCGGCTGGCGACCGCGCGGTATCGGCAGGCTCGGCAGTGGCAGGGAACGTGCGGTCATGGGCCGTCATTCCGGCGAAAGCCGGGTTCCCTTTTGACTTTGGCTTTGATTTTGGCTTTGCCGAGGGGATCGAACCGCAACAGCAAACTGGATTCCGGCTTTCCCCGCAATGACGACTGCGGCGCCGGTGGCCACTGCGCGGTGAGAAGGAACGACGGACGTCATCGCGGCAGGCTCATCAAGGCCTGTAGATCTTGTCGAAGAACCCACCGTCGGCGAAATGCTCGGCCTGCGCCTTCTTCCAACCGCCGAACGCCGAGTCGATGGTCACCTGCTTCACCTGCGGAAAGCGCGCCAGTTCCGCCGCCGGCACCTTGTCCGGTTCGGCCGGGCGATACCCGTGCTTGGCCGCCAGGCGCTGTCCGTCGGGTGTGTAGAGAAACCGCAGATAGGCCTCGGCCGCCTTGCGTGTGCCATGCCGATCGATGTTCTTGTCGACCCACGCCACCGGCGGTTCTGCCTTGATGCTCAGGCTCGGCACGATGATTTCGAATTTGTTGCGCGTGTCGGCGTCGTTCAGCGTCAACAGCGCTTCGTTCTCCCACGCGATCAGCACGTCGCCGATGCCGCGCTCCACGAAGGTGGTGGTGGCGCCGCGTGCACCGGTGTCGAGCACCGGCACGTTCTTGAAGAGTTTCGTCAGGAAATCGACGACTTTGTCGCCGTCGCGATACTGCTGCGAGGCCCACGCCCACGCCGCGAGGTAGTTCCAGCGCGCCCCGCCGGAGGTCTTCGGATTCGGTGTGATCACCGCCACGCCTGGCTTGATCAGGTCACTCCAGTCGCGCACCTGCTTCGGGTTGCCCTTGCGTACCAGGAACACGATCGTCGAGGTGTACGGCGCGCTGTTGTGCGCAAGGCGGCCCTGCCAGTTGGCCGGCAGCAGTTT
The DNA here is from genome assembly GCA_036525015.1 of Lysobacter sp. Lineage (GTDB taxonomy): Bacteria > Pseudomonadota > Gammaproteobacteria > Xanthomonadales > Xanthomonadaceae > Lysobacter_J. Next base: position 2,587 of record DATDBD010000263.1, on the reverse strand, counting down.
GGCGTTGTTCGCTATCGCATCGATGTCCGCCGCCAGCGCCAGCGTGACTACGTCGGCTTCGAGACCATCGATCACCGAGCGGGCCTGCTTGCCCGATCCGCCGTGCGAGGCGCGGATTTTCAACGTCTCGCCCGTCTGCTGTTTCCATTGCGCGGCGAAGGCCTGGTTGACCTCGGCGTAGAACTCGCGCGTCGGGTCGTAGGAAACATTGAGCAACTCCACGTCCTTGGCGCTGGCTGCAGCACTGGCAGCCAGCAGCGCAAGGCCCAGTACGGCGTTGCGGAACATCGAAGTCATGACGCTTTCCTTGGGGGGAGGAGAGGGTTCAGAACGCGAACTGTGCGCGGGTGAAGAAGGCTTTCTCGTCTTCGCGGTCGGCGCCGTCGGGCGCGCCGTCGTCGAACTGCGTCTGCGTGTAGTTCGCGACCAGCTTGAAGTTGCCGTTGAGGTACCAGTTCACGCCCAATCCCCAGGCAGAGGCCTGGCTGGCCACGCTGGTGGGATCGGCGAACAGCGGGAAGGCATCCTCGTCGATGTCCAGTTCGCCATAGCGCGCCACCAGTTCCCAGGCACCCCAGCCTGCACCGCCGACCGTAAAGGGATGGTTAGGCTTGGTTACGCTCTTGTAGCTGGCGTCTTCACCGGTCAGCACGTAGCTGGCGGTGAGGCTCCAGGCGCGGTTGTCGAGCGCTTCGCGCTGGCCGGTCGGCAACGCCACCTCCTGGCGCGAGCTGATGTACTCGCCCAGGGCGCCGAACGCATTGCGATAGTAGTAGGCCTGCGGCGTCCAGCGCGTTTGCTCGCCATCGGCGACGACGTTGCTTCGATAGTTGAAGAACTGCACCTGCCCCGGCGTGCGGTAGCGCGGCAGGAAGCTGTTGCCGCTGCCGTGCTTGTCGCCGCTGCTGCCGGCGATGCCGAACCCCAGCCCGGACAGCGCGTTGCCGCCGTTCTTCCACGGCTCGGCGAACAGGCGAGCGACCAGTTCGAAATCGTTGTCGGGATTGGTCGAGGAGCCGTCGCGTCCGTCGGGCGCGCCGTCGAACACGCCGAACGCGTAGCTGAGCGCGCTGCCGAGCAAGTCTCCCTGCAGTTGCACGCCGATATCGCGCACCGGCGCCAACTCGCCGGCAAAGCCGCCTTCCACCATCGTCAGGGCGCTGCTGGACTGCAGACGTTCCAGGCCGACGGGCACTTTGAAGCGGCCCAGGCGCACGGTCGCGCGTGGATCGAACCGCAGGTCGAGGTAGGCGTCGTTGATGGCGGCGCTGTCGCCGGCCAACTGCGCGTTGAGGCGGAAAGCCAGCAGGCTGCCCCAGGTTCCTTCGATGGTCGGTTCGACGCGGCGGAACAGGAACGTGTCGTTCTGCGGGTGCTCGTCGTCGTCGAAGTAGAAGCGGCTGTCGGCCTGCACCAGTCCGCGAACCCGGATCTCGACGTCGCCCGGCGGCGGCGACTTCACCGCCAGACCCTTGCTGGCGGTGAGGGTCACGGTCGGCGTGTTGGCCGCCTTCGCGGTGGCTTCTTCCGCCTGCAGCTCCAGCTTGCGCTCGATCACCCGCAGTCGCTGATCCAGGTCAGCCAGCCCGGTGTCGGTGGCATCCTGCGCCGGCGCGGTGCCGAGGCGCTGCTCGATGGCCTGCAGGCGACGAGCGAGGTCCTCTACAGTGACCTCGCCCGCCATCGCCGGTGCGCAGATGGCCAGTGCGAGGCACAGCGCGAGACGCCTGACGCGGGGAAGCAAGGTCATGGCATGGCCTTCGGGTCGCGGTGTCATGGCGTCGGTCGAGTCGGTCGGGATGCTGAATGTGACTGCACGCCGCCCGCGAGGGAAGTCCCGCGGCTTCATGTGCCCATGCCAAACCGATATGTCGCCGCCGCCACCGCCCCGCCACCCAAGGGGCGCGCGGCCCGTCGCCGGGGTCAGATCACCCCGCCGCCGATTCCCAGACGGACGATGCCGACGATGATGACGATGCCGTTGAGTACCAGGCCGGCCTTGGCGCGACCGCGGTGCCCGCTGCTGGTGAAGAGGATGCCGATCGCGGCGATGATCGCGCCGACCGCGGCGAAGGGGATCAGGAACCAGTTGCCCCATCCCAGCAACGGGATCAGCGCCACGATCATCCAGACCATCGCGACGATGCCCCACAGCAGGCTGATCAGACCCATGAACGTGTCTCCATACCAGTGGCGCGCAGCGCCGATGCCGACATCATGCCGCAGTTGGTCGTCCGCGCCAGGTATCAGGCGTCGTGCACGCCGTCGATCTCCACACGCAGCTCGCGCCGGCAGACCGCCGCATGCAGCACGATGCGCGGCACCTGCGCCGGCAAACGTTGCGCCAGCGCGGCCTGCACGCGCGCAATGTCGTCGCGGTCGCGCACGTAGACCTTCAGGCGCGAGCCGGCGCCGAAGTGCTCCGGCTGCCGGCCGCCCTGCGCACGCGCCTGGCCGATCAGGCTGTCGAGATTGGTGAGCACCTCGTCCAGCTGCGCCTCGACGTCGTCGCGGTGCTGCGATTCGTGACCCACGATTGCGGCCGTGCCCGACAGCATCAGCGGCATCGCAGCACCGGCCGGCGGCA
>DATDBD010000262.1:0-6819 GCA_036525015.1 Lysobacter sp. | reverse complement strand
GTCGGCGTCTTGCCGTGGCCTTCCGACGTGCCGGCCTGCGCGCTGAAGCGCAGACTCTCGGTGGCATCCCACTTGCCGCCGACACTGAAGAACTCGGTGCTCGACTCGGCGCCCGGACGCGAGATCTCGTCGTAGATGCCGTACTGGCGGGCCGGATCGGCGGTGAAGTTGGCCTGCACCAGGGTGTTGTCACGCACCACGTAGCCCGGATCCGGCGCCTGGCCCGAACCCTGGCCGAGGATGCGCGAGCCCCACAGCATGTAGTTGCGGTTGTAGTTGTCGGCGTCCATGTCGGAGCGGAAGTAGTTGGCTTCCAGCTCGACGGTGTCGGTTGGCTTCCACTGCGCGCTGATCATGCCGCCCTTGCGCTCGCGTTCCTGTTCGAACAGTGCGGAGCCCATTAGCACCGGGTAGAACACGCCGGCCAGGTCGGGATTGCTGGTGGCGATCGCCGAGTCCTCGGCGATCTGCTCGTAGCCCAGCAGTTCCTGGCCATCGCGGCGCAGGTGGCGCTTCTCGCTGAACGCCTGCACGGTCACGCCGAAGGTGCCGTCGTCGTTCTTCCAGTTGCCCAGCACGGAGATCTGCGGGTCGATCTCGTCCGGCTGCTCGGCGTACACCACGCCGGCCGAGCCGAACACGCTGAAGCCGGTTTCGAAGTTGAGCGGGTTGCGGGTGATGATGTCGACGCTGCCCGTCGCGCCGCCCTCGACCAGCTTGGCCTCGGAGGACTTGCGCACCACCACCGAGTCGACCAGCTCGGCCGGCAGCAGCGAGTAACTGACGCTGCGGCCCACGGTGCCGGTCTGGTTGAGGACGAACCAGTCACCGCTGGCGACGTTGTGGCCGTCGATCAGGGTCTGGGTCAGGCTCGGGCTGGTGCCGCGCATGCTGACGCGGTCGTTTTCGTCGAACGCGCCTTCATTGGCGCTGGCCGCGCTGATGGTGACGCCGGGCACGCGCGACAACGAGTCGGCCACGTTCTTGTCCGGCATCTTGCCGATGTCTTCGGAGGTGATGATCTCGACGCGGCTGACCTCTTCGCGCTTGGTGTCCAGCGACTCCGCGATGGCGCCGCGAATGCCTTTGACGGTGACCGTTTCGAGGTCCTTGGCCTCCTGCGTGGTCGCAGGTGCAGGAGCGGAGGTGTCCTGGGCGGCCGCGTTGGCGGCAAAACCCAGGGCCATGACGATACTGGCCGACAGTACTGATTTGCGAACTTTCATTGCACTCCCTCCCTCGGGGCTGTTGTTGACGCCGCGCCCGTCTGAGTGGGCTTACGACGCCTTGCTCGCTTTGCCCTGCCGGCGGGTGCCGCCAGGACGGTTTCCTTGTGTACGTCAGGCCGCGGTGGCGGACCCTACGCGCTCTGCTCCGAAACGTTTTCCAGGTACCAGTTGGCCGCGCCGATCACGCCCAACTGGTCGTTCTCGATCAGTCGCACCGGCACGCGCTCGAGCACGGCGCGCATCGCGCCCTTGTCGAGCAGGCGCGCGTTGAACGCGCTGTGCGGCAGGAAATCCTTGAGCTGCGGCACGATGCCGCCGGCGATGAAGACCGCCTTGGCGCTGCTGACCGAGATCAGGTCGCCGATCACGCTGCCCAGCAGCGCGCAGAAGGTCAGTACCGCCTCATTCGCGGCCGCATCGCCGCGACGGGCGGCCAGCGTGATCGCGGCGGGCGCGCGCAGCGCCGGCCGGATGCCATCGAGGGCGCAGATGGCGTCGTACAAATTGACCAGCCCGGGCCCGGAGACCAGGTGCTCGGTCGGCACGTGGGTCGCGCCGCGCTGCTGCAGCCAGCGCAGGATCGCGACTTCGCGCTCGTTGCCCGGCGCGAACGCGGTGTGGCCGGCCTCGGTCGGCAGCACCACCGTGCCGCCGCGGTGCGGAATGCGGATAGCGGCGCCCAGCCCCGTGCCCGGTCCGACCACCAGCACCGGACCCGTTGCCGCCTCGCTGACGCCGGGCGTGAGCAGCATCGAGTCGCGCGGGTCCATGCACTGCGCGGCGTGCGCGGCGGCCTGGAAGTCGTTGATGAATTGCAACTCGCTCAGCGCCAGCTCGCGGCGCAGCTGCGACAACGAGATGCGCCAAGGCAGGTTGGAGTTGACCACCGCGTCGTCGAGCACGACGCCGGCGCAGGCGATGGCGACGCGGTCGATGCCGGCGCAAATGCTGTTGGAAGCGATGAAGTCGGCCAGGATCGCGGCCAGGCTCGGGTAGTCGGCGCAGACGTATTTGCGGTGGGCCAGCACGGCGACGGCGCCCTCGCCGGGGCCGCCGGCGCGCACCAATCCGACACGCGTGTGGGTTCCGCCGACGTCGGCGGCGATGAAGCGCTTATCCGGACGCACGAGGGAATGGACCATGGCGCTCACCTCGGCCACCGGCGGGCGAACGCGACGGGCGCGTTGGCCGGGCGGCTGTCTGAGTTTGGCGAGGTGCGGCAATCCCACTGCATGTTCCCTCCGTGCGGCCGGCTCCCCGCCAGCCGTGGCGAGATTGCGACCGGCATGACAACGTTGTCAACTACCGGTCATCGTTTTTTTAACAAACCCTGTCAGGCCCGGTTTTATTGGGCTTCCGCATGCCGCAGTGCAGCATGGCCTACGCGCCGTTTACGGCACCACGTCTAGTTTTTCGATACGCGTCTGGCTTGTCGGACAAACTTGTGACAACGTTGAGTCAAAGCGATGTCCGATGAGTCATGACCGGCATCCGACGCGGCGGGGCGCTCCCCGCCTTCCTTGGGAGGGGAGTCTTTCGTCATGTCCACGTCCAACACCCGCGCGACGCGCCCTTATGGCTCGATCGCCATCGTCGGCGCGTTGTTCTTCATCTTCGGCTTCGTCACCTGGCTCAACGGGCCGCTGATCTCGTTCGCGCGGCTGGCCTTCGACGTCAGCGAGACGCTCGCGTTCCTGATTCCGAGCGCGTTCTACATCTCGTATTTCTGTCTGGCGCTGCCGTCGTCCTTCATCCTCAAGAAGACCGGCATGAAGAAGGGCATGGCGCTGGGCCTGTTCCTGATGGCGGTCGGCGCGGTCGTGTTCGGCCAGTACACGACCCAGCGGGTCTACGGAGGCGCGGTCGGCGGCATCTTCATCATCGGCGCTGGCCTGGCGATCCTGCAGACCGCGGTCAATCCCTACATCAGCATCCTCGGCCCGATCGAAGGCGCGGCGCAGCGCATCGCGGTGATGGGCATCTGCAACAAGGTTGCTGGCATCCTGGCGCCGCTGGTGATCGGCGCACTGGTGATGCACGGCATGGGCGACCTTTCGGCGCAGGTGGCGGGTGCCGACGCCGCGACCAAGGAGCAACTGCTCAACGAGTTCGCCGCGCGCATCCACGACCCTTACATGCTGATGGCCGGACTGCTGGCGCTGCTGTCGGTCGGCATCCTGTTCTCGCCGCTGCCGGAAATCCGCGCCGAGGAAGCCAACGCCGAGAGCGCCAGCAGCGACAAGACCAGCATCTTCCAGTTCCCGCACGTCTGGCTCGGCGCGCTGTGCATCTTCGTCTACGTCGGCGTGGAGGTGATGGCGGGCGACGCCATCGGCACCTACGGCCAGGGCTTCGGCCTGCCGCTGGACGAGACCAAGTTCTTCACCTCGTTCACGCTGTTCGGCATGCTCGCCGGCTATGTGGTGGGCCTGGTCGCGATCCCGCGCTTCATTTCGCAGGAGCGCTACCTGAGCTTCTCGGCCGTACTTGGCGCGGCACTGGCCATCGGCGCCTTCCTGACCAAGGGCTATGTGTCGGTGGGCTTCGTCGCCGCGCTGGGTTTTGCCAACGCGATGATGTGGCCGGCGATCTTCCCACTGGCGATCCAGGGGCTGGGGCGGTTCACCGAATATGGTTCGGCGCTGCTGATCATGGGTATCGCCGGCGGCGCGGTGATCCCGCAGCTGTTCGTGCACTTCAAACAGCAGCACGACTTCCAGCTCGTGTTCGTGCTGCTGATGGTGCCGTGCTACCTGTACATCCTCTTCTTCGCGCTGCGCGGCCATAACCTCGGCCACGGCGCCGCGATGGCGGCGAACCCGAAGCCCGCCTCGCAACACGGCTGATGAACGCTACGCCCGCGCATGTTTCCCATCGCGGGCGGCGCTGGGTAGGCTAGCCGGCCCGCCGTCGCGACCTTCGGGTGCGGCGGCGGACGCGGCGGCGGAACTGTCGATCATTCTCGAGGCACTGGTGCGCAGACCCACGATCAAAGACGTCGCCGAGCGTGCGCAGGTATCGCTGAAGACCGTTTCGCGCGTCATCAACGACGAGCCCGGCGTGCAGGCGCGCACGCGCGAGCGCGTGCAGCAGGCGATCGCCGAACTCGGCTACCAGCCGGACCCGTCCGCGCGCAGCCTGCGCAGCGCGCAGCCATATGCGCTCGGCCTGGTCTACGACAACCCCAACCCCTATTACGTGATCGCGGTGCAGGCTGGCGTGCTGTCGGTATGCCGCGAAACCGGCTACGGCCTGCAGATCCACCCCTGCGATTCTTCCTCACCGACGCTGGCCGCCGAACTCATCGACCTGGTGCAGCATTCGCGGCTTGCCGGGCTGGTGCTGGCGCCGCCGATGTCCGAGCGCAACGAACTGGTGACCGAACTGGTCGCGCACGGCATCCGCCTGGTGCGGATCGTCTCGTCGGCCGCCGACCCCCAGGACGGCAGCGCCTGCGTCTATGTCGACGACCGCGACGCCGCCTACGAGATCACCGAGCACCTGATCCAGCTGGGCCACACCCGCATCGGCTTCCTGTGGGGCGGCAAGTCGCACGGCTCCTCTTGGGAGCGCTACAAGGGTTACGAGGACGCGCTGCATGAGTACGGCATCAAGCTCGATCCCGCACTCGTCGTCGAGGGCGACTATTCGTTCGACGACGGTTTCCGTGGCGCGCGCCGGCTGCTTGCGCTGACCGATCGCCCGACCGCGATCTTCGGCAGCAACGACGAGATCGCCGCCGGCGTGCTGGCGGCCGCCAAGTCCAGCGGCATGAACGTGCCCTACGACCTGTCGATCGCCGGTTTCGAGGACAGTCCGTTCTCCAAGCAGAGCTGGCCGGCGCTGACCACCGCCAAGCAGGCCACGCAGGAAATCGCGCAGCATGCCGCGCGCCGGCTGTTGCAGGAGATTCGCGAGCAGACCCCGCGCAAGCCGTTGCCCAACGAAGGGTTCAGTCCCGAACTGGTGGTGCGCGGCTCGACCGCGCCACCGCGCCCCAAGGCGTAGCGCGGCCGCGGCAGGACGCGCGCCAGCCGCTCGTCACCTGCCCTTATCGCCTCCCCGTGCAGGGTGTCGCGCTACGGCCGCGACGCTCGCGCCAGCGCCGTACGCGCGCGCGTCGCAGCGGGTGACGCACGCGGCCCTTGCGGCGCGAGCGGAGATGCCAAATGGCCGCCAGCACCGCCACCGGGAGCACACCGCTCGATTCCACCCCGCTCGATCCCACCCTGATTGCCTTGCTCGAACGCGACCGCGAGTTGGTCGCCATTGGCCGCAAGATCAAGGTGCTCAAGGCCATCGACTGGCCGGTCGAACTGGAAGAGCGCTTCCTCGACAGCTGGCGCCGCGGCCAGCCGGAACTGCCGGAGCCGCCGCTGCGACCGCAGCCCATGCATGAGGAGATCGCGGCGCTCGATGACCTGATGGGCCGCATCGACCGCGGCCATCCCATCGGTCACTGGCTGTACAAGACCGCCTGGAGCTATGCCGTGGCCGCGCGGATGCTGGCCGGCATCGGCACGCCCGAGTTCACCCGCTGCTCGGCGATGCTCTACGGCCGGCCCGATTTCCGCTATCCCAGCCAGGACATGACCAACGCCGATGCGGCCAAGGAAATGCTGGACATCACCGCCGAGCTGATCGATCCGCACAGGTTGCCGCCGGTGGCGTTCGACATTCCCGCCGTCGAGTTCGCCGAGCGCCTGCGCGAGCGCATCGGGCCGTTCTTCTGCCACGACACGGTCGAGGTCGTGCTCGATCCAAACCTGCCTTCCAAGGCCACCGCCGGCAGCAAGAGCATCAACCTGCGCGCGACCGCGATGTTCTCCGAGCGCGACCTGGAGCAGCTGACCCAGCACGAGGCCTTCATCCACACCCTCACCCTGCTCAACGGCAAGCACCAGCCGCACCTGCGCTCGCTCGGGCTGGGCGCGCCGCGCACCACGCGCACGCAGGAGGGCCTGGCGACCTTCTCGGAAATCGTGACCGGCGCGATCGACATCGCGCGCCTGCGCCGCGTCGCGCTGCGGGTGGTCATGGTCAGGCAGGCGCTCGACGGCGCCGATTTCATCGAAGTGTTCCGCGGCTTCATGGACGCCGGGCAAACCGAGGTGGAGAGCTACCGCAGCGCGGCGCGTGTGTTCCGTGGAGGCGACGTGCGCGGCAAGGTCTGCTTCACCAAGGACGGCGCCTACCTGGAGGGCGTGATGACGATCCAGGTCTTCATCCGCAAGGTGCTGCAGGAGAATCGTGCCGAGCTGCTGCCGATGCTGTTCGCCGGGCGCGTCACCACGGCCGACGTGATCACGCTGGCGCCGTTCCGCGAGAGCGGCCTGATCGGCCCCTCGGTCTACCTGCCGCCGTGGGCGCGCGACCCGCAACGGGTGCTGGCGACGATGGCCTATTCCGCCGCCACCCAGCGCCTGCGCCTGGACCGGTTGGACCTGCAGCGCTTCGTCGATATCGAGGACGAATTGATCGCGCAGTCCGGCATCGGCACCTGAGGCCGTTCTACCAGCGTGCCGACCGGCTACCTGGCCCCGGGCGGCGTTTCGTCGGAGGTCAGGCCATCCGGCCTGCGATCGAACGA
>DATDBD010000261.1:0-11005 GCA_036525015.1 Lysobacter sp. | reverse complement strand
GCGCTTCTGGGCGATGGGCTACGAAGGCGAGGTAGTGGCACAGTTGCTGCCGGAGTTCGAACGTCGCAATCCCGGCATCCGGGTCGAGTTGCAGCAACTGCCGATCACCGCCGCCCACGAAAAGTTGTTGACCGCCTATGCCGGCGATTCATTGCCCGACGTGGGCGCCATAGGCAATACCTGGGTTTCCGAGTTCGCGCTGCTCGATGCATTGCAGCCGCTGGACGCGCGTGTGGCGCAGACGCCGTCGCTGCAGGCGGGCGATTACTTTCCCGGTGCCTGGGACACCGGCGTCATCGACGGCACCGTATACGCGGTGCCCTGGTACGTCGAGACGCGGCTGCCGTTCTATCGCCGCGACCTGGCCGAGCAGGCGGGCGTGATGACGCCGCCCCGGACCTGGGACGAATGGAAGCGTGCGCTGGCCGCGATCAAGCGCAAGGTGGGGCCGGACCGCTACGCGATCCTGTTGCCGCTCAACGAGGCCGAGCCGCTGTTGAACCTGGGCATCCAGTCGCCCGAACCGCTGCTTCGCGATGATGGCCGCTACGGCAATTTCCGCAGTCCAGGCTTCAAGCGCGCATTGGCGTTCTATCGGGACATGTTCGACCAGCGCCTGGCTCCAGTCGCCTCCAATCGACAGATCGCCAATGTCTGGGACGAGTTCGGTCGTGGCTATTTCAGCTACTACGTCAATGGGCCCTGGAACATCGCCGAGTTCCGCAAGCGCCTGCCGCCGCAACTGGCCGGATCGTGGATGACGATGCCACTGCCGGGCGAGCAAGGTCCGGGCGCGTCGGTGGCAGGCGGGGCAAGCTTCGCGGTGTTCAAGAAGGCCAGACAACCCGAGGCGGCGTGGAAGCTCGTCGCCTACCTGTCCGAATCCGATACCCAGGTGCGCTTTCACGCGCTGACCGGGAACCTGCCGTCACGGCGCAGTGCCTGGCAGGCGCCGGCGCTGGCCAACGATCGGTATGCCGCGGCGTTCCGCGACCAGCTCGAGCGCGCGCGGCCGGTGCCGAAGGTGCCGGAATGGGAGCGCATCGCCAACGAGATCAAGCTGGTCGGCGAGGAGCTGGCCAATCGCAGGTTGAGCGTCGACGAGGCCGCCGCCGAACTCGATCGTCGCGCGGATGCCATCTTGGAGAAGCGTCGCTGGATGCTCGATCACCACACCATCGCAGGAGCAGCGCCGTGATCCGGCCTTCGACCGCCGGCTGGTTGTTCGCCGGCCCCGCGCTGGCCGTGATCGCGCTGTTCTTCGGCCTGCCAGTGTTGGCCGCGTTTGCGCTGAGCCTGACCGACTTCGACATCTACGCGCTGGCCGACACCGGCAACCTGCGTTTCGTCGGGCTGCACAACTATTGGCAGCTGCTGCACAACCCGCTGTTCTGGAAGGCGCTGGGCAACACGCTGTACTTCGTCGTGGTCGGCGTGCCGTTGTCGATTGCGATGTCGTTGGGCGCCGCGCTGCTGCTGCATTCGAAGCTGGGGTGGCTCAAGCCGTTCTTTCGTACCGCCTACTTCGCGCCGGTGGTGACCACGGTGGTGGCGGTTGCGGTGATCTGGAAGTACCTGTTCCATGCCCGCTACGGGCTGGTGAACTGGGTGCTGTCGTACCTGGGCGTGGATCCGATCGACTGGCTGGGCGATCCGCACTGGGCGATGCCGATGATCATCCTGTTCGCGGTGTGGAAAAACTTCGGCTATAACATGATCATCATCCTGGCCGGGTTGCAGTCGATCCCCGAGGATCTTTACGAGGCTGCGCGCATCGACGGCGCCACACCGGCGCGGCAGTTCTGGCACGTGACGTTGCCGATGCTGGGACCGGTGCTGCTGCTGGTCGGGATACTGACGGTAGCCGGTTACTTCCAGCTGTTCGCCGAGCCCTACGTGATCACCCTGGGTGGCCCGTTGCAGAGTACGGTCAGTGTGCTGTACCTGATGTACGAGGAGGGGTTCAAATGGTGGAACCTCGGCAACGCCTCGGCGGTGGCCTTCCTTCTGTTCGTCCTGATGACCGCGACGACCAGCGGCCTGTTGTGGTTTGCGCGTCGCAAGGGCGTGGAGTGAGGTGCGTATGAGTCCTCGTCTGGCCAAGGCGATCATCAACGGCCTGCTCGCAGGCCTGGCCGTGCTGAGCCTGGCGCCGTTGCTGTGGATGCTGTCGGTGTCGTTCATGCAGCCCGGCGAGGCCAGCCATTTTCCGCCGACCCTGCTGCCGGCCGATCCGACGCTGCACAACTATCACGAGCTGTTCTCGCGGGTCGGCATGGGCCGCTACCTGCTCAACAGCTTCCTGATCGCCAGCCTGACCACGTTGGTCGCATTGCTGCTCAACACGATGGCCGGCTACGCCTTCGCAAAGCTCCGCTTCGCCGGCCGCGATCGCGTGTTCCGCATCCTGTTGGGAGCGCTGGTGATCCCGGCGCAGGTGACGATGATGCCGTTGTTCCTGATGCTCAAGCAGATCGGGCTGGTCAACAGCTATGCCGGCGCGATCGTGCCGGGCATGGCCGGCGTGTTCGGCATCTTCCTCGTCCGCCAGTACGCGCGCTCGATCCCGGATGAACTGCTGGAGGCGGCGCGGATCGACGGCGCCGGAGAGGTGCGCATCTTCTTCCAGATCGCGCTGCCGGTGCTCAAGCCGATCCTGGTGACGCTGGCGATCTTCGTGTTCCTGGCGTCGTGGAACGACTTCATGTGGCCGCTGATCGTTCTGACCGACAGCGACCTGCACACGCTCCCCGTGGCACTGGCGACGTTGTCGCGCGAACACGTGCAGGACAACGAGATGATGATGGCCGGCTCGGTGGTGACCGTACTGCCGGTTCTGATGCTGTTCCTGGTGCTGCAGCGCTACTACCTGCAGGGCCTGTTGATGGGAAGCGTGAAAGGATAGGCATGATGCGTTTTGCTGCATGGTCTGGGCTTGCCCTGGTCCTGGCCGCGACGGGCCTTCCGGCGTTCGCGCAAGGCAAGGCGCGCAAGCTCGACGATTTCGAACAGGTCGGCGCGTGGACCGTCGCCACGTCGGACCAGGTCAGCGGAAGCCTGCGCGTGGCGCAAGGCCATGACGGCAAGGCGCTCTGCCTGGATTACGACTTCAACGAGGTTTCCGGCTACGCCGCCATGCAGCGCGAACTGCCGCTGGACTATCCGGACAACTACGCCTTCGCGTTCCAGCTGCGCGGGGATTCGCCGGCCAACGACCTGCAGTTCAAGCTGGTCGACGACAGCGGCGACAACGTGTGGTGGGTCAACCGGACGCACTTCGAGTATCCGAAGCAATGGACGCCGGTCGTCTACAAGAAACGGCACATCACGCGCGCCTGGGGGCCCGCGCCGGATCCGACGCTGCGCCGCAGCCGCAAGGTCGAGTTCACGATCTACAACCGCGTCGGCGGCAAGGGCTCGGTGTGCTTGGACGAGCTGACGCTGCGCACGCTGCCGCCGGAGGACCATTCGCCCCTGACCGGTCAGGCCGCCGCGACCGCTCAGGAATCCGGCGCCGCGCCCGCGGACGCGAGCGACGGCAATCTCGCCACGGCCTGGAAGGCGCCGCTGTCCGCCGCGCCGCAATGGCGCCTGGACCTTCGTCGCATGCGCGAGTTCGGCGGCGTCGTGCTGCGCTGGTTGCCCGGACTGGCGAGTACTTCCTACGGCATCGAGCTGTCGGACGACGGCCGCACCTGGCGGCTTGCGCGCGAAGTGACAGGCAGCGACGGCGGAAACGACTACATCGCGCTGCCCGAGTCCGAGGCTCGGCACCTGCGTCTGACGACGCTGGCAGGCGAAGGGAGTTCGATCGGGCTAGCCGAGTTCGTCGTGCAGCCGCTGGGGTTCTCCGCCACGCCCAACGATTTCCTCAAGGCCGTCGCCTCCGAGGCGAAACGCGGCGCGTATCCGCGCGGTTTCAGCGGCGAGCAACCCTACTGGACCATCGTGGGCATCGACGGCGGCGACGAGCAGGGCCTGATCGGTGAGGACGGCGCGATCGAACTGGGCAAGGGCGCTTTCAGTATCGAGCCCGTCGTCGTGACTCCCGCCGGCATCGCCGACTGGTCGAACGTCGACTCGAAGCAATCGCTGCAGGATGGCTATCTGCCGATCCCCAGTGTGGAATGGCAGCGCGACGACCTGCGGCTGCGGGTCACGTCCTTCGCGCAGGGCACCCGCGCGCAATCGCAACTGGTCGGCCGCTACCGCCTGACCAACCCCACGCAGGCGCCGGTCGATTACACGCTGATGCTGCGGATACGGCCGTTGCAGGTGAACCCGCCCAGCCAGTTCCTCAACACGGTCGGTGGCATCAGCCCCATCCTTCGCCTGCGCATCGCCGATGGACGCGTTGAGGTCGAGCAAAGGCCCCGGCTGGTGGCGTTCCCAACCCCGCAGGGCAGTCACGTCACGACGTTCGATGCCGCCGATGCGCCTGCGCAATGGCGTGCGGATGCCGTCGCCGTCGACGATCCGACCGGGTTGGCCAGCGGCGCGATGTCCTACACCGTGCGCCTGGGTCCCGGCGAGTCGTTCGATACCGACTGGATCGCGCCGCTGACCGGAGACTTTCCCGCGCCGCTGACGGCAGGGGACGCCGAGGCGATGCAGCGACAGGTCGCCGCGCAGTGGCACGTCAAGCTCGATCGCGTGTAGCTGCGCGTGCCCGAACAGGGCCAGAAGGTCGTTGACACGCTGCGCACGGGCCTGGCGCACATGTTGATCAGCCGCATCGGCCCGCGCCTGCAGCCGGGCACGCGCTCGTACTCGCGCGCCTGGATCCGCGACGGCGCGATGATCGGCGAAGGCCTGCTGCGCATGGGACGCGAGGACGTCGCGGAGGAATTCCTGCGCTGGTACGCACCGTATCAATTCAACAACGGCAAGGTGCCGTGCTGCGTCGACGACCGCGGCAGCGACCCGGTGCCGGAAAACGACAGCCACGGCGAGCTGGTCTTCACCATCGCCGAGGTCTACCGCTACACACGCGACCGCGAACTGCTGGAATCGATGTGGCCGCACGTGCAGGGCGCGGTGAAGTACATGGACCAGTTGCGCATGAGCGAGCGCACCGAAGCCAACCGCGTCCGGGACCCGGCCTTCTACGGGATGATGCCGGCGTCGATCAGCCACGAGGGGTACTCGGCCAAGCCGATGCACTCCTACTGGGACAACTTCTGGACGTTGCGCGGCTACAAGGACGCCGTGGAGATAGCGCAATGGCTGGGACGCGACGCCGATGCCGTGCACCTGGCCGCCGCCCGCGACCAGTTCCGCGAAGACCTGTATGCCTCGCTGGAGGCGGCGACGCACCGGCACGGCATCGATTACCTGCCCGGGTCCGCGGAACTCGGCGATTTCGACGCCACTTCCTCGACGATTGCCCTGGCGCCGGGAGGAGAACAGGCGCAATTGCCGCAGGCATTGCTGCAAAGCACCTTCGAAGGCTACTGGCGCGAGTTCGTCGCGCGCCGCGACGGCACGCGGGAGTGGAGGGACTACACGCCCTACGAGCTGCGCACCATTGGCAGCTTCGTGCGGCTGGGCTGGCGTGAGCGGGCGCACGAAGCGTTGGCGTTCTTCTTCGCCGACCAGCAGCCGCGCGCCTGGAATCAGTGGGCGGAAGTGGTCTCGCGCACGCCGCGCACACCGTTCTTCCTGGGCGACCTGCCGCATGCCTGGGTCGAGTCCGACTACGTGCGATCGGCGCTGGACCTGTTCGCCTACACGCGCGACGACGACCAGTCGCTGGTGATCGCCGCCGGACTGCCGACGGCCTGGCTGGAAGGCGAGGGCGTCGCCGTGCAGGGCCTGCGCACGCCTTATGGCGAGCTGGGCTACACGATCAGGCGCGAGCGCGACCGACTGGTGCTGGCGCTGTCGCCGGGATTGAGGCCGCCTCCGGGAGGCATCGTGTTGCGCTGGCCCTATCCGCAGAAACCGGGCCCGACATCGATCGACGGCAAGCAGGCGCAATGGCAGGGCGGCGAGTTGCGGATACTTGCGACACCGTCGCGGGTTACCGTAAAGCTGCCGCCCTGAGCTGCCCTACGGGCACCAGTGAACTTGCAGCGGCGACGCTTCGCCGCCGCCCAGCGCCGCCAGCACGGGCCATCGCGTTGCGTTGCCGTCAGCACAGGCCTGTTCGAACACTCGGCGCTTGCTTGCTCCCTGGATCAGGAGCACTCGCGCGTGGGCATTGGCCAGGCCTGCCGGCGTCAGGGTGATGCGTCGGTGCCATTGCCGGGCGCCCGGACAACCAGTGGCGTCGACGGCGGCATAGGGCAGGCGGCTGGCGAGCACGCGATCGAGATCGGCCATGCCTGGAAACAGCGACGCGGTATGTCCGTCATCACCCATGCCGAGCACGGCGACTGCGGTCGGCTGCTGTGCATGCGCATTGGCGGTGGCGACGGCCTCCTCGATGCGCCGTCCGGACTGGGTCATCGCTTCGAACCGCGCTGCGGCGGCGTGATGGTGCAGCAGGTGCGTACGGACCAGTCGAGCGTTGCTGTCGGGATCGTCCGGAAGCAGCCAGCGCTCATCTACCAGCGCCACGTCCACGCGAGGCCAGTCCAAAGGCGCCTTGGCCAGGGCTTGGTATACGGGCGCAGGCGTCGAGCCGCCGGACAGCAACAGGCGCGAACGCGGCCGCAGGGCCAGGTCGCGACGAAGTTCTGCTGCGATCGCGACGGCACTCGCCCAAACCCATTCGTCGGTGCTCGAATGAACGAACAGCACGAACGCGCCGTGGGCGCCAGATTCGATCGGTTTGGAGGCGCTTGGGCTGACCATCCTTTCGATCTTCGCATGTGGCGGTTCTAGACCGCGTTGATGGGTGGAACGTCGTGTTAAGGCGTTTGATGCGCCAGCGCGGCAGCACCTAGCAGCCCTGGCTGAGGATGCACCACCGCCAGCGCCGGCACGCGCGCCATCACCGGGGCGAAACGCCCCTTGAACTCGAAGCGCTGGCGGAAACCCGAGCGGGACAGGGTCGGCAGCAGCTTGGGCACCAGGCCTCCGGTCAGGAAGACGCCGTCCCATGCGCCCAGCGTCAGCACCAGATCGCCTGCTGCCGCGCCGAACACGGCGCAGAACACATCGATGGTGCGCAGGCTGCGCGGGTCGCCGTCGCGCGCACGCGAGGTGATGTCCTCGGGCTTGAGCGGACCCGGACTTTCGCCGGCGATGGCGCTCAACGCACGGTGCAGGTTGACCAAGCCCATGCCGCTGACCAGGCGTTCGTTGGAGACGCGCCCGAACTCGGCCGACAGGTGCCTGAGGATGTCGATTTCCTCGGGCGTGTTCGGGGCGAAGCTGACATGGCCACCTTCGGTCTGCAGCGGGTAGTAGCGGCCGTCGCGACGCAACAGTCCGCCGACGCCGAGGCCGGTGCCGGCGCCGATGATCGCGTACGTCTTGTCGCCCTCATGGTCGGGTGACCAGACCGCGCCGCCGATTGGAACGACGTCGTGCGTGGTGAGCAGCGATGCCGCCATCGCCTGCGCGGCAAAATCGTTGACCAGCCGCAGTGAGCGAAGTCCCAGCGCCTGAGCAGTGCGTTGCGCCGAGATCACCCAGGGATGGTTGGTGATGCGTGCTTCGTCGCCGTCCACGCGTCCGGCCACCGCGAACACGCCGGTCAGTGCGCTCGCACCGGTGCCCACGCTCGTGCCGGAGCTGTCGAGGTAGTGCTGCGCTGCGTGCGCCAGCGATGGGAAGTCGGCCACCGCGAATTCACGCACGCTGTCCATCAGCAGCGGCGCGCGCGAATCCTGGCAGGCCAATGCAAAGCGGGCATTGGTCCCGCCGATATCGGCGAGCAGGGCGTCGGCGGAGACGGGAGCGTTCACGGAGTCACCAGGTCGAAATCGGTCGGAGCACAAGCCCCGGGTCGCCGGCAGCGTAATCGACTCGCGATCAGCCTGTCTGCCGATTGCGGCGCCACGATGGCGCGAACTTCGATGAATACGAAATCAGTCCCGGCCGGGCCCGGTAAATGGCCCGGAAAAGGCCCGGAAGAGGCCCGCTGCCGAGGAAGGGAAGCAGGGGACCCCGTCCGGAAGGAAGTCAGTAAGGCAGTGGATCGGCCAGCTTGCGACCATTCGTGCGGATCACCTCGGAGTACCAGCGGGCACTGTCCTTGGGCGTTCTTTCCTGGGTGACGTAATTGACGTGCACCATGCCGAAGCGCTTGGAATAGCCCAGCGACCATTCCAGGTTGTCGAATAACGACCACAGCATGTAGCCACGGATGTCGACACCGGCCTGGATGGCATCATGGATCGCGCCCAGGTGCTTGCGAAGGTAATCGGTGCGAAGCGGGTCGCGCACGCGGCGCTGGCCGGTCTCGTCGACATCGGCCGTCGGCGGATCGAAGAAGGCCGCGCCGTTCTCGGTGATGTAGACCGGCAGGTCGCCATAGGTCTGCTTGAACCACAGCAGCAGGTCGGTCAGGCCTTGCGGGAAGACTTCCCAGCCGGTTTCGGTATAGGTGCCCAGAGGCTGCTTCACCACACCGGTGTTGAGCGGATAGCTGGTCGCGGCTTTGGTGACGCTGCGGGTGTAGTAGTTGATGCCGACGAAATCCAGCGGCTGCTTGATCAGCGAATAGTCCTCGGCCGGCCATTGGGGCCATGCTTCGCCGAAGATCTCCTTCAGTTCCGGCGGGTAGTGGCCCAGCAGGGCGGGGTGCAGGTACTGCTCGTTCATGTAGGCGTGGGCGCGACGCACCGCGGCCTGGTCTTCGGCCGAATCGGTGGCCGGATACTTCGGTTCGATGTTCACCACCAGGCCGATTTCGTGCTTGCCGATCTCGCGGTACGCCTTCACCGCGGCGCCATGCGCACGCATCAGGTTGTGCGAGGCGATGGGCGCTTCGAACTTGCTGCGATGTCCCGGTGCCAGCGCGCCGTGCAGGTAGCCGCCGTCGGTGACCACCCACGGCTCGTTGAGCGTGACCCACTTCTTGACCCGCCCGTCCAGCGCGCGGAACAGCACACTGCCGTATTCGGCGAACCAGTCGGCAATGTCGCGGTTGAGCCATCCGCCGCGGTCGTCCAGCGCTGCTGGCAGATCCCAGTGATACAGCGTCAGCAGCGGCTCGATGCCGTTGGCGAGAAGTTCATCGACCAGGCGCGAGTAGAAGTCCAGGCCTTTCTGGTTCACCCGGCCGGTGCCCTCGGGCAGGATGCGCGACCACGACACGCTGAAGCGGTAGGCCTGCAGGCCCAGTTCGCGCATCAGCTTCACGTCGTCCTTCCAGCGGTTGTAGTGGTCGCAAGCGACATCGCCGGTGTCGCCGTTGAGCATCATTCCCGGCGTGTGCGCGAAGCGCGTCCAGATGCTGGGACCGGCCCCGTCCGCCAGCGGCGAACCTTCGATCTGGTGCGCGGCGGTGGCCGCGCCCCACAGGAATCCTTGGGGGAAGACGGGGGCGTCACTCATGGGGGGAGGTCTCCGGGCGCATCTTGCGCGGTGGATAGGCATGTAAACGGTTACATGGCAGGATAGCCGAGGTCGGCGACAATTGTCATCGTCGGCAGCGTCCACCCGATATACGGATTTCAGGGGAACTCATGGCGAAGCTCACGTTGGATCGTCTGCGCAAGGTCTATCCCAACGGCTTCGTTGGCGTCGACGACGCGAGCTTCGAGATCCACGACGGCGAACTGCTGGTTCTGGTCGGACCTTCGGGCTGTGGCAAGTCCACCCTGCTGCGGATGATCGCGGGCCTGGAGGCGATCAGCAGCGGCGAGCTGCGTATAGGCGACCGGGTGGTGAACGAGGTCGCGCCGAAGGATCGCGACATCGCGATGGTGTTCCAAAGTTACGCGCTGTACCCACACATGAGCGTGGCCGAGAACCTGGGTTTCGGCCTGAAGCTGCGCGGCGCCGGCAAGGCCGAGGTCGCCGCGCGCGTGCATGAGGCGGCGGCGATGCTGGAGTTGGAGTCGTTGCTGGATCGCAAGCCGGCCGCGCTGTCCGGCGGGCAGCGGCAGCGGGTTGCGCTGGGGCGGGCGCTGGTGCGGCAGCCTCAGGTATTCCTGCTGGACGAGCCGCTGTCCAACCTCGACGCCAAGCTGCGCGCCAGCACCCGCGTGGAGATATCGCGCCTGCATCGCCAGCTCGGCACCACCATGGTCTACGTCACCCACGACCAGGTCGAGGCGATGACGCTGGGCCAGCGCATCGTCGTGCTCAAGGAAGGGCGCATCCAGCAGATCGACACGCCGATGGCGCTGTACAACTGCCCGGCCAACTTGTTCGTCGCCACGTTCCTGGGCAGTCCCAAGATGAACCTGCTGAGCGGTGACGTGGTGGAGCTCGCCGGCCAGGGAGGCGAGCTGGTCCTGCGGATTGCCGACGGCGTGGAATTGCCTCTCCAGCCCGAAGGCGCCCTGTGCGAGCAGTTGCGTGGCTACATCGGGCGCCAGCTCACGATCGGACTGCGCCCCGAGGACCTGCACCTGGCGCAGGCTGGCCCCGGCACGCTGTCGGCGCACGTGGAGGCGGTCGAACCGGTCGGCAACGAGGCGTTCCTGGATCTGCATTGCGGCGGCTTCGACCTGATCGTGCGCCTGCCGCCGCACGACCTGCCGAAGGTCGGCGATACCGTCCACCTCGGTCACGTCCCGGCCCACATGCACTATTTCGACCCCGCCAGCGAGCGACGCCTCTATGGCGATGCCCCCGCCGTTCCGGCAGCCCGCGGCGGGACCGCCGTGCAGGCGCCTGCCGCCCGCGACGCCTGATCGGGACGGCCGTTGAAGGCCCCGCTATACTCGCGTGAAGACACGGTTGAAGGACCGTGTGTCTCCCATATGGATCAAACAGTTGGGAGACAAATTTAATCCCAATTGGTAATAACGGCCGCGCCTGCGAAGCGCCGCCAGAGGCAACCCCGCCGCATGCGTCTGTCCACGATCAAGCTGTCCGGTTTCAAATCCTTCGTCGATCCGACCACGCTGCATTTGCCGAACAACATGACCGGCATCGTCGG
>DATDBD010000260.1:0-5575 GCA_036525015.1 Lysobacter sp. | reverse complement strand
TGGGCGAGGACGGCATCCCGGCGCGCGCCTTCGCCACGCGGCTGTCGATGCTGGGCATCGTCACCGTCCACTACGTCGATGCCGTGCTGATGCAGGCCGGCGTGTCGAGCGCGGGTCCGGGCGACGTGCTGATGGTGTTTTCCGAGCACGGCCGCCAGCCGGCGCTGTGCCAGACAAGCCGTGTGTTCCGCGAGCGTGTCGGCAAAGTGGTCACGGTGACGCGCCACACGCCCAACCCGCTGCGCGCGTACGCCGACGCGTCGCTGCTGGTGTCGGCGCACGACGAGCGCCGACACGTCGAACCGTTGCTGTACCAGTCGGCGCTGCAACACCTGCTCGACCTGATCTTCCTGCTGCTGTGCGACACCAGCGAGGGTCGCCGCAGGCAGCTCGACCTCAACCTCGAGCGCATGCAGGATCTGCTGGACACCTGAGGTCACGACGGGACACGCATGTTTCCGATTTTCAGATCCACCTGGCGCAAGTCCCTGGCACTGTCCGGTGTGTTGGTCCTTGCCGCGTGCGCGTCGGGGTCGCAGCCTGCGCATGTCACCGCGTGGAGCAACGCCGAACAGCTGGTGCTCGTCACCACCGCCGACTGGAACGCAAACCAAGGCCAGATGCGCCGCTTCGAGCGCAACGGCGAGGGCTGGCGCGAGGTCGGCGCCGCGGCGCCGATCACCGTCGGTCGCAACGGCAGCGCCTGGGGGATCGGCCTGCACACGGCGCAGTCGGGCGGCCCCCAGGACAATGCCCAAAAGCGGGAAGGCGACGGTCGCGCACCCGCCGGTGTATTCGCCATTGGTACCGTGTTCGGTTATGCCGACGCCGCCACGGCGATGCCGTATCAGGCGATGACGGCCTCGGACTACTGCATCGACGTCAACGCATCGCCCTTGTACAACCGCATCGTCGATGCCGGCGTCGTGGGCGCCGATGCCGTCAAGGATTCGACCGAACCGATGCGCCGCGACCTGCACGCCGGGGGCGACCAGCGCTACAAGCTCGGCTTCGTGATCGATCACAATCCACACAATGTCCCTGGCTCGGGCAGTTGCATCTTCGCGCACCTGTGGAAGGCACCCGGCGAGCCGACTGCCGGCTGCACCGCGATGGCCGAGCCGGCCATGCAGCAGTTGCTGGCATGGCTGCGACCCGAGCGCCATCCTGTGTTCGTGCTGCTGCCGGTGACCGAGTACCAGCGCCTGCAGCACGACTGGCGGCTTCCGGCCCCGTAAGCTCACTCCATTGCGTATTCGAGAAACCTGCTGCCCATGTCGATGACCACGCGTGTCCTGCTGGCCCTGATCGCCGGCGCTGTTGCCGGCCTGGTCCTGGTCGCGCTTTCCCCCACGACGGCCGACACGGCCGCCGCGTTCATGCAACCGATCGGCCGGCTCTGGCTCAACGCCTTGCAGATGACCGTGGTGCCGCTGGTGGTGTCGCTGGTGGTGATCGGCGTGACCTCGGCCAACAATGCCGCCGCGTCCGGGCGCACAGCGCGCCGCGCGATGCTGGTCTTCATCGTGCTGCTCAGCGCCGGCGCCGCGTTCGCCGCCATCGCCGCGCCCGCGCTGCTGTCGCTGCTGCCGCGCGATGAGGCGCTGGTGCAGTCGTTCCGTGCTGCTACGGCCGCGCCGCATGCGGCGACTACGCCGCCCGCGCTGGCCGACTGGTTCGCTGCCGTCATACCGAGCAATGTCATCGCCGCCGCGGCCGCCAGCGCGATGTTGCCATTGGTGGTGTTCGCGCTGTTCTTCGGCTTCGCGCTGACCCGCATCGAGCCGGCGCGACGCGATCGCCTGGTGGAGCTGTTCCAGGCCATCGCCGACGCGATGATCGTGATCGTGCGCTGGCTGCTTTGGATCGCCCCGTTGGGCGTGTTCGCGCTGATGTTCGCCGTGTGCGCCCGCGTGGGCGTGGGCATGCTCGGCGCGTTCGGCTACTACATCGTCCTGCAGTGCGCGCTGTACATCGCGGTCACGCTGATGCTGTACCTGGTCGCGCAAGCTACCGGCACGCCGCTAAGGCGCTTCGCCGCCGGCGTGCTGCCGGCCCAGACCATCGCCGCGAGCACGCAGTCCTCCCTGGCGTCGCTGCCGGCGATGGTCGAAAGTGCCCGCGTGCGATTGGGTTATCCGCTGGAGATCGCCTCGCTGGTGCTGCCGATGGCGGTCTCGCTGTTCCGCATCACCAGCCCGGTCCAGTACATCGGCGTGACCGCATTCGTGGCATGGATCTACGGCATCGACCTGGGCGCGGCCCAACTGGCCGGATGCGCGGCGCTGGCCGTGGTGATCAGCCTGGGCTCGGTCGGGCTGCCAGGACAGGTCAGCTTCATGGCCACCAACATGCCGGTGGTGCAGGCGGCCGGGCTACCGGTGGAGCCGCTGGGCCTGCTGCTGGCGGTGGACACGATTCCGGACGTGTTCGCCACGGTCGGGAACGTGACTGCCGATATCACCGCCACCGGGGTGGTGGCTGGGCGCGAAGCGCGGGATGCGGCGCAGGCGAGCGATGAGAACTTCAGTGAGAGGCGGGCTGGGTAGAGCGTCTGTTCGTCGCCTTAGGGTTCTTGAACGGCCGATCAACTCTCTAGACCCGAAGGGCGCCTTCGCGGGAATGAACGCCTGGGTAGTGGAGTCCCTTCCGACTGGATGGATACAAAAAGCGAAGGGCGACCGAAGCCGCCCTTCGCACCACACACTCGAAGTTCCGCCCTCTGCGGGGCGTAATTGCAGCCCGGAGAGGCTGCTCGTTCGCCGCGTAACCGATGGCGCGGCTTGTACCGTCAGGGCGTGGCGGACGTGCCCGAATCCGCAGCAGCCGCCTCGGCATCCGCCGGCGCAGCCTGCGCCGCCGGCGCTTCTTCGGCGGCCTGCTTCTGGCTGGCGCAGGCGGCCAGCGTCAGCGTGCCCACCACGAGCAGCGCGAGGGTTGCGTTTCGAGCAGTGATCTTCATGCCTTCTCTCTTGTCATGTGCGCCCGTCGTTGGGCGAAACGCACACTGCCCGCCGCGCGATGAACCGCAACACCTTCTCGATGCACGTCGTCGACGCCGTCTTAACCATCTGTCCCGACAAACACGCTAGCCGAGCCGCACGACGTGCGCGGCGTCGAAGTCGAAGCGCGACCGGTTGCACGATCTGCGCGGAAGATGCGGCTGAATGCAAAGCAACAGGCACGCCGATGCTGCCGCTTCATCGCGCGATCGACGGTTCCGTCGATGGTTCTGTCGGAAAATCCATCAACTGTTGCTGCAGGTCGTAGAGCAGGTCGGCGTCGCCGGCCTCCCACTGTTCGCCTTCATGTCCACGGTAGTGACGATGGAAGGCTCGCATGGCGGCCGGCCGGTCGCGCAGGTCGTAACCGATCAGGCGCAACGCCGACCACGGATCGAACCCGACCGGCGCCACCGCAGGTTGCGCATGCGGCCACAGCCCGAACCCGGCTTCGGCCAGGCGCTGCCAGGGGAACAACACGCTCGGGTCGTTCTTGCGCACCGGTGCGATGTCGCCATGGCCGACGATGAGGTGGCGCGGAATGTTGAGCCGGGTGGTGATGTCCTCCAGCAGCACCAGCAGCGCGGCGATCTGCGCCTCGCTGAAGGGCGACAGGCCATCGTTGTCCAGCTCGATGCCGATCGAGGCGGAGTTGAGGTCGGCGATGCCGCCCCAGCGTGCGGCGCCGGCATGCCAGGCGCGCTCGCTTTCGGCCACGAGCTGGTAGAGATGGCCATCGTTGCCGATCAGGTAGTGCGCGCTGACAGGGCCACCGGAATTGCGCGTCCGAAGCGTCAGCAGGGCCGCCGAAGCGCTCTCCATCTCGGTGTGGTGAAGCACGACTAGCTGGGCCTTGCGCTCATTATGGTTGGGCGAAGCTCGCCAGTCGGCCAGCGGGTTGCGCGCGGCCTGCGGCACGCTGGTGCAGGCCGCGAGCGCGACCAGCATCGCGGTCATCGCCACGCGCCTGCAGACTCCCCGCCAATTTCGGGACATTGTTCGATCCGCCTGTCGCCCGTGCAGCCGGCATTCTTCCACAGCTCACGGCGATGGCATGCGGCGCTCGGACGCGGGCCTTCCAACCTGCGCGCAGCCGGCGACAATGGCCCCGTCCTTTCACCCAGCCGGGCCACCATGCCGACTCACACGCCAACGCCAGCCGCGACGACCACGCCCCCGTTGCGCGAGGGCTGGATGGCCCGTGCCGCGCTGCGCTGCGCCGCCTGGGCCGAACGCTGGTTTCCCGATGCCTACGTTTTCGCGGTGCTCGGCGTGATCGTTGTCGCCGTGGCGACCCTCGCCCACGGTGCCACGCCGCAGGCCACGGTCGGCGCCTTCGGCGACGGCTTCTGGAGCCTGATCCCTTTCACCATGCAGATGGTGTTCGTGGTCATCGGCGGTTATGTAGTGGCCACCGCACCGGTGGTGGCGCGGCTGATCGACACGCTGGCCCGCTTCCCGCGCAGCGGACGCAGCGCGGTCTGCTTCGTCGCCTTGGTCGGCATGCTCAGCTCGCTGATCAGCTGGGGCTTCTCGATGGTCTTCGCCGGCCTGCTGGTGCGCGCGCTCGGCAGGCGCGATGACCTCGACATGGACTATCGCGCTGCCGGCGCAGCTGCCTATCTCGGCCTCGGCGCGGTATGGGCGATGGGCCTGAGTTCCTCGGCCGCTCAGCTGCAGGCCAATCCGGCCAGCATGCCGCCGGGACTGGTCGAGATCACCGGCGTGTTGCCGTTCACGCAGACGATCTTGCTATGGCAGTCGATCGCGCTCACGACGGCCCTGATCGTCGTTTCGCTGGCGATGTGCTGGTGGACGGCGCCGCGCGGCGCTTCGGCGCGCACGGCACGCGAGTTCATCGACACCGGGCAGGCCGCAACCCCCGTGTTGCCACCGCGCAGCCGGCCGGGCGAATGGCTGGAATACAGCCCGGTGCTGACAGTGTTGCTGTCCCTGCTCGCCTTCGGCTGGTTGGCACGCGAGTTCGCCAGCAAGCCTGTCATCAGCGCCATCGCCAGCCTCAATACCTACAACTTCCTGTTCCTCGCGTTGGGCCTGTTGCTGCACTGGCGGCCACGCAGCTTTCTCGATGCGGTGGCCCGCGCCGTTCCGAGCACGACCGGAGTGCTGATCCAATTCCCGCTATACGGTGGCATCGCCATGATGCTGACCGGCGCGGCCGGCGACGGCGGCCAGACACTGGCCCATCGCCTGTCCAGCGCGTTCGTGCAGGTTGCATCCACCGACAGCTTCTCCGTGGTGATGGGCGCGTATTCGGCGGTGTTGGGCTTCTTCGTGCCATCGGGCGGCGGCAAATGGATCATCGAGGCGCCCTACGTCATGCACGCCGCCAACGAACTGAAGGTGCACCTGGGCTGGGCCGTGCAGGTCTACAACGCCGCCGAGGCCCTGCCCAACCTGATCAATCCGTTCTGGATGCTGCCGCTGCTCGGCGTGCTGGGCCTGAAGGCGCGCGACATCGTCGGCTTCACCTTCATGCAGTTGCTGGTGCACATCCCGCTCGTGCTGGGCCTGTTGTGGCTGCTGGGCAACACCCTGACCTACCAGCCGCC
>DATDBD010000259.1:0-4092 GCA_036525015.1 Lysobacter sp. | reverse complement strand
CCCGGCTTGATCTTGTACTCCTCCTCACGCCATTCGGCGCCGAAGGCGACGTTGATCGGCGAGGCGAAGAAGCTGTTTTCCCACGGATAGGTGAAGTCGGCGTTGGCGCCGCGCTCGAACTGGGTCAGATCGCCCGGCTTGAACGTGGTCGGACTGGTGATGCCCAGGCTCGGATTGATCGAGTTGATCAGGTTGTAGACCATGTTGTTCTCGCCCTGGCGCAGGCTGAAGTCCCAGCGCAGGCCGGCTCCAGTCTCGCCCTTGGCGCCGAACACGGCCTCATAGTCCTGCACGTCCGCGCCGAAGGTCGGCGTGTAGCCGCCCGGGAACTGGGGGTAGATCGGATTGAGCGCGACGAAGCCGGACGGGCTGGTCGGATCGGCGGTCACGAAGTCGCTCGGGTTCAATCCGCGCGCACGGATGTCGTCGATGATGGACTGCGCGACCGGATCGGGCAGCCCGTCGGCCCCGGATGCACCGGTGCCGTTGTTGACGCTGTCGACGAACAGCGTGGAGCGCGGCGTGACGCCCGGCACGCCCACCGGCGTACGGTAGAAGAAGCTCGAGTCGTATTCGGTGTCGGCGTAGCTGCCGAAGCCGTACAGGCTGATGCTTTCGTTGATCGGGATCTCGCCGTTGAAGAACGAGCGCAGGCCCTTGCCGTTGGGATCGCCCCAGCGCTGGCCCAGGCCCTCGAACGGCACCAGGTCGTTGCCGACGAACGCGCCCACCTGGGCGGCGTCCGCACGCGGGATGCCACGCGAGGTGAAGTCGCTTTCGAAATACTCGGCCGTCATGTTGAAGAAGCCGTCGCCAGCCAGCGGCACGCCGAAGTTGATCGACGTGCGCCACTTGTCACCGTCGCCCTCGTAGGTCGAGCCGTACTGGCCGTCGATGCGCACGCCTTCGGAGTAGTCGTTGAGCATGACGTTGATCACGCCGGCAATGGCGTCGGAGCCGTACTGCGCCGAGGAACCGTCGCGCAGCACTTCCACGCGCTGGATCGCGGCCGACGGGATCAGGCTGTAGTCGACCGCCTGCGAACCCTGGTTGACCGTACCGAACGGCTCGACCTGCAGGTTGACCAGCGCCGAGCGATGGCGGCGCTTGCCGTTGATCAGCACCAGCGTCTGGTCGGGCGGCAGGTTGCGCAGGTTGGCCGGACGCACGAACGCGGTGCCGTCGGCGATCGGGAAGCGCTGGGTGTTGAACGACGGCGCGATCGAGGCCAGCTGGTCGGTGAAGTCGGCCGAGGCTTGCTTCTCCAGGTCGGCCGGACGGAACACATCGACCGGCGACATGGTCTCGGTCGGCGAACGGCCCTGGACGCGGGTACCCGTGACGACCAGCTTGTCGAGTTCGACCGGCGTCTTGGCGGCCGCTGGCGTGGCCGGGGCGGCGGGTTGCTGCGGTGCTTGCGTAGCGTCCTGTGCGAAGGCGGGCGCTGCGAGGCTGGCGCTGAGCGCGGCGACGACGGCCAGCGCCAGGCGGCTCCGGGTAATCAAAGGCATGTTGGTTCCTTTCAACTCAGGGTGGGCGGACTCCCCCTGTCAAGCCCGGCCCCAAGCTTTAACCAACTATTAACCTTTGCGCAAGAAGGCGGGAACTTTTGCCCTATCTGGCCTCAAGGCAGTTTTTTGGCCTTGTGATGGCTATCACGGGCGCTGCGCCGGGCCTCCAGCCGGAGCAGTCCGTCCGCCAGCGGCGTCGGTCCGATCAACAGACCCGCCAGTGCGCCCAGCGCGTTGGCCAGCGCGTCGGCGGAGTCGGCCTGGCGCGAATCGGTCAGGGCCGCCTGGGCCAATTCCAGCCCGATGCCCAGGGCGATCAGGCCTGCGGCCACCAGCGCCTGCGTGCGCACGCGCGGGAACAACATCACCGCGTAAGCCGACAACACCGCGTAGGCGAGCAAGTGCTCGACCTTGTCGAAGCCGGAGAACGGCGGCGACGGAAGATCCCGCGCCGGCAGCAGCGAGGTGGCGATCACCGCCGCCAGCATCAGCCCCCACAACGCCAGCCACCGGTAAGGCCAGCGGAATTCGCGAAGCAGCCCCATCGCGCGCGGCGTCAAAGCCGGAAACTCAGGTCGCCGGCCAGGAACGCGGCGCCGAACTCCACGTCCTTCTGGAAGCCCATCGCCTGGAACCGCTCGCCCATCTCGCTCGGCAGCGTCAGGCGCTTGACCTCCTGGGTACGGCGCAGGCGCTCGCCTTCATCGGCGATCTGCTCGATGCGTTCGAGCACGCCGGCCAGGCCGTTGCCGAGCAGGAAGCTGGCCTGCGAGCAGTAGCCGGCGAAATCGAAGCCCGCGCCGACGCCGGCTTCGGCCAGCGCGGTGAAGTCCACGGACGAAGTCAGGTCCTGCAGGCCCGGCCACAGCAATGGATCGCCGTGCATGCGATGGCGGTAGTACGCGCGCAGGGTGCCGTCGCTGCGTTCGGGCAGGTAGTACTCGCCACGCGCATAGCCGTAGTCGACGAACAGCATCGCGCCCCGGCGCATGCCCCCGGACACGGCCTGCAGCCAGTACGGCAGTTGCGGCAGCACTTCGGAGCGGTAGCCGTGCTCGAAGCTTCGTCCGAGCTGGCGTTCGAGATGGCGCACGGCATTGGACAGGAAACCATCGGCTGGCCGCAGCGCGCGCACCAGCGCATCGGCTTCGATGACAACATGCTCCTCGTACACCTCGCCCGCGTCGATGGCGAAGCGCGGCGTCGGCAGCGCGTCGATGACCTCGTTGGCGAACAGCACACCGTCCCAGTCGTCGGCGAACGGGCCGTCCAGCCATTCCACCAGTTCGAACAGCGGCGGGGTCAGGCGCCGCTCCAGGCGTTCGCGCTGGCGCTGGCGCAGCTGCGCGCTGGGTTCGAGGATGGCGTAGCGATCCGGCAGGGCATCAAGTTCCAGCAGTCGCTTGAGCGCGACTTCGGCGAACGCGCCGGTGCCGCCTCCGACCTCGAGGAAGCGTGCACCCGGCCCGATCTGCTGCAACACCGGCGCAATGCTCTCGGCGACGCAGGCGGCGAAGACCGGGCCGAGTTCGGGCGCGGTGATGAAATCGCCGCTCTCGCCGAACTTGCTCGCACCGGCGCTGTAGTAACCCAGCCCCGGCGCATACAACGCCAGTTCCATGAAGCGCGAGAACGGGATTGCCCCGTTGTGCTCGGCGACCTGGGCGCGTATCAGCGCCTGCAGTTGCCCGCTGTGGGCCAGCGCATCGGCGTCGGGCAAGGGCAAAGTCTGCGCCTCGCGCTGGCGGTCGCGGGCACTGGGATCGCGGGAGGGGGAGTCGGTGGACATGCGGCACGTGCGTGGGACACTGGCGCTCAGGATACGGCACGCCCCGGAGAGACCCGTTATGCCCGCCCCCTCCTCCCGCCCGGTCGTGCTGGTCACCGGCGCCGCACGCCGCATCGGCGCGGCCATCGCCCGCGGCCTGCACGGCGCGGGCTACGACGTGGTGCTGCACCATCGTCGTTCGCACGACGACGTCCAGGCGCTGGCGGGGGAACTCGAAAAAGCGCGTCCCGGCAGCACGCTGTGCCTGCAGGCCGACCTGGCCGAGTTTGATCGCCTGCCGGAACTGATCGCGCACACCGTCGGCCGTTTCGGCCGGCTCGACGCGCTGGTCAACAACGCCTCCACGTTCACGACCTCGCCGCTGGGCAGCACCACGCCGGCGTTGTGGGAGGAGGTGTTCGCCAGCAATGCACGCGCGCCGTTCTTCCTGGCGCAGGCCGCGATGCCGCACCTGCGGGCGAGCCACGGCGCGATCGTCAATATCACCGACATCTACGGCGAGCGGCCGCTGCGGCAGCACGCCGTCTACTGCATGGCCAAGGCAGCGCTGCTGATGATGACCCGATCACTGGCGCTGGAGTTGGGGCCCCAGGTGCGCGTCAACGCCGTCTCCCCCGGCGCGATCCTGTGGCCGCAGGACAGCGGCGATACGGCGGCGCAGGAAGCGATGCTGGCGCGCACGCCGCTGGGCCGCACCGGCACACCGGAGGAAGTGGCCGAAGCGGTGCGCTGGCTGCTGCTCGATGCGCGCTACAGCACGGGCCAGGTGCTGCATCTGGATGGCGGGCGACT
>DATDBD010000258.1:0-2763 GCA_036525015.1 Lysobacter sp. | reverse complement strand
GCGCTGCCGATGCTGATCGCCGAGGAACTCGACGCGGACTGGTCGAAGATCAAGGTCGAGCATGCGCCAGCCGCGGCCGCGTACGCACATACCGCGTACGGCATGCAGATGACCGGCGGGTCATCATCGACCTGGTCGGAGTTCGAGCGCTACCGCCGCGCCGGCGCTGCCGCGCGCATGATGCTGATTCAAGCCGCGGCGCAGCGCTTCAATGTGCCGCTGGAACAGGTGCGCACCGAGAATGGCGAGGTGATCGCTGGCGACCAGCGCGCGCGCTATGGTGCCCTCGCCGATGACGCCGGCAAGCTGAAGGCGCCCGATCCCGCCTCGCTGAAACTGAAGGAACCCAAGGACTGGAAGATCATCGGCAAGCCGACCAAGCGCCTGGACACGCCGGAGAAGATCACGGGGCAAGCGAAGTTCGGCATGGACGTGCAATTCCCGGGACTGATGACCGCCGTGGTCGCGCGCGCGCCGGTGTTCGGCGGCACGGTCAAATCGTTCGATGCGACTGCGGCCAAGGCGGTGCCCGGCGTGCGCAACGTCGTGCAGGTGCCGACCGGCGTGGCGGTGGTCGCCGACCACTACTGGGCGGCCAAGCTCGGCCGCGATGCGCTGAAGGTCGATTGGGACCTGGGCGACTTCGCTTCGGCCGACAGCGACCAGCTGCGCGCGCAGTTCACCCAGCTCGCCGCCACACCCGGTACGCAGGTCGTGCATGCCGGCGACGTCGCGGGTGCGCTGGCCAAGGCCACCAAGTCGATCAACGCGGTCTACGCCGTGCCGTACCTGGCACACGCGCCTATGGAGCCGCTCAACTGCACGGTGAAGATAGGACCCGACAGCTGCGAGATCTGGACCGGCACGCAGTTCCAGACCATCGACCAGGGCGTGGCCGCGAAGATCACCGGTCTCAAGCCCGATCAGATCCAGATCCACACGATGTTCCTCGGCGGCGGCTTCGGCCGGCGCGCGACGCCGACATCGGATTTCGTCAACGAAGCGGTGAATGTCGCCAAGGCGGCCGGCGTACCGGTCAAGACGGTGTGGTCGCGCGAAGACGACGTGCACGGTGGCTACTACCGTCCCGCGTACGTGCACGATGCGCGGATCGGCGTGGACGCACAGGGCATGCCGGTGGCGTGGCAGCACAGCATCGCCGGGCAGTCGATCCTGGCCGGCACGCCGTTCGAGGCGGCGATGGTGAAGGGTGGCGTCGACGCGACCTCGGTGGAGGGCGTGTCCGACTCGCCGTACCTGAAGGAGATCCCGGATCACCGCGTAGGCCTGCATTCGCCGAGAACGCCTATTCCGGTGCTGTGGTGGCGCTCGGTCGGCCACAGCCATACCGCATTCGTGATGGAGAGCCTGATCGACGAACTCGCGCATGCGGCCGGCAAGGATCCGGTCGAATACCGTCGTGCGTTGCTGAAGAACCATCCGCGTCATCTGGGCGTGCTGAATCTCGCCGTCGAAAAGGCCGGTTGGACGACGCCGCTCGCCAAGGGCCGCTCGCACGGCGTAGCGGTGCACGAGTCCTTCGGTAGCTGGGTGGCCCAAGTGGCGGAAGTGTCCGTCGCGGACACGCCGACGGGGCCGGCCGTGCGCGTGCACCGAGTGGTCTGCGCGGTCGATTGCGGCATCGCTGTCAATCCCGAGACGATCCGCGCGCAGATGGAATCGGGCATCGCCTTCGGCCTGGGCGCGACGCTGCACAGCAAGCTCAGCCTGAAGGAAGGCCGCGTGCAGCAGTCGAATTACCACGACTACCAGGTGCTGCGCCTCAACGAGATGCCGCAGGTCGAGGTGCACATCGTGCCGAGCACGGAGAAACCCGGCGGCATCGGCGAAACCGGCGTGCCGCCGATCGCGCCGGCGGTGGCCAATGCGGTGTTCGCCCTGACCGGACAGCGCCTGCGCGAGTTGCCGCTGCAACTGGCCGCGCCATCGGCTCCGGCCACGGCCTGAGGAGACCACCATGCGCATCCACGTCGAAAGTATGTTGGCCGGTTCGCGCCTGCTTGCTGCCGCGGCGCTCACGCTCGCGCTGGGCGCCTGCGGTGAACGCGTCAGCCCGGAACAGGAGAAAGCCGCCATCGAGGCATTCGCCACGGTCGAAAAGGTCTTCCAGCATCCGCGATGCAGCAACTGCCACATTCCCGGCGACCAGCCGTTGCAATTCGACCAGCAAAGTCCGCATGCGATGGGCGTGGTGCGCGGCAAGCAGGGCCATGGCGCCGCGGGACTGCCCTGCTCGGCCTGCCACGGCGAGAAGAACCTGCCGGCGAGCTACGGGCCGAACTCGCCGCCGGGCGCACCGCATTGGGGCTTGCCGCCGCCGGACCGGAAGATGGCGTGGATCGGGCTGCCTGCGGCGCAGCTGTGCGAGATGATCAAGGACAAAAAGCGCAACGGGAACCGCGATTTCGCCGCGCTCACCCAGCACGTCGCGCAGGACAAGCTGGTGCTGTGGGGCTGGGATCCGGGCGGCAATCGCGCGCCAGTGCCGGTGCCGCATGATCAGTTCGTGGCGGCGTTCAAGACGTGGGTCGAGGGTGGCGGGGCTTGCCCGGGTTAGGGCTGAGCCCGTCATTCCCGCGAAGGCGGGATCCATTTCTCAGAGACACTGCGCAGCAACAGCAGCGCCCTGATCCGCCCTTCGGGCTCCCGCAAGGAGAAGGTTTTACGCTCGATACGCACGGTAATCCCGCTTAGCCGTTGCCTTTCGAACCACCGGATTACATCCAGACCCGAAGGGCGCCG
>DATDBD010000257.1:0-14475 GCA_036525015.1 Lysobacter sp. | reverse complement strand
GGCAACTGCGCGCTGGTCGTCGGCGCGACCTGGCCCGCGCAGTTGAAAGAGGTGCGCGCCATCGTCGGCGAGGTGCCGTTCCTGGTGCCCGGCGTCGGCGCGCAGGGCGGCGACGTCGAGGCCGTGGTGTCGAATGCGAAGACCGCGGACGGCACCGGACTGATCGTCAGCAGCTCACGTGCCGTGCTGTACGCTTCGGCCGGCGACGACTATGCGCAGGCCGCCGCTGCTGAAGCGCGCCGCCTGCGCGACGAGATCAATCGTTACCGCTGACACGCTTCGTCCGCGCCGCGGGACCGCGAAGCACAGTCTGCACCGAGCAACCACAGTTCCTGCCCTGCAGTTGATCTGAGCTACAGGAGTCGTCCATGCCGGCCCGTGCACTCGAATCCCTGTTCAAGCTGCGCGAGCACGGCAGCAATGTGCGCACGGAACTGGTCGCTGGTCTGACCACGTTTCTGACGATGTCCTACATCGTCTTCGTCAATCCCAGCATCCTGGGCAACACGGGCATGGACACTGGCGCGGTGTTCGTCGCGACTTGCCTGGCGGCGGCGATCGGCTCGCTGGTGATGGCCTTCGCCGCCAACTATCCGGTCGGCATGGCACCCGGCATGGGTCTCAATGCCTTCTTCGCGTTCACCGTGGTCGGCGCGATGGGCTACACCTGGCAGCAGGCGCTGGGCGCGGTATTCGTCTCCGGCGTCGTGTTCCTGCTATTAACCGTGACCGGCGCGCGCGCCTGGCTGATCGCCGGTATTCCGCATTCGCTGCGTAGCGCGATCACCGCGGGCATCGGCCTGTTCCTGGCGATCATCGCGCTGCAGAAGTCGGGCGTGGTCGTCGGCAACCCCGACACGCTGGTCGCGTTGGGCGATCTGCGCGAGCCCAGGCCGTTGCTGGCGGTCGCGGGTTTTCTATTGATCGCGGTACTGGAGGCCTGGCGCGTGCGTGGCGCGATCCTGATCGGCATCCTGGCGGTGACGACGGCCGCGCTGGCGCTGGGCCTTGTGCAGTACCGCGGCATCGTCGACATGCCACCGGGCCTGGCGCCAACGTTCCTGCAGCTCGACATCGCCGGCGCGCTCGGCGGCGATGGTCTGTCGCTGTCGGCGATGCTGCACGTGGTGATCGTGTTCGTGCTTGTGGAGGTGTTCGACGCGACCGGTACGTTGATGGGCGTGGCACGCCGCGCCAACCTGCTTCCGCTCGACGACGCCTCTCCCGCGCAACAGAAGCGATTTGGTCGCGCGCTGTTCGCCGACAGCAGCGCCATCCTGGCCGGATCGCTGCTGGGCACCAGCAGCACGACGGCGTACATCGAAAGCGCCTCGGGCGTGCAGGCCGGCGGTCGCACCGGCCTGACCGCGCTGGTGATCGCCGTGCTGTTCCTGTTGGCGTTGCTGTTCTCGCCGCTGGCGGCGATGGTGCCCGCCTATGCCGTGGCTCCGGCGCTGCTGTTCGTCGCCGGATTGATGCTGCGCGAACTGGGCGACGTGTACTGGGACGACCTGACCGAGGCGGTGCCGGCAGCGTTGTGCACGCTGGCGATGCCCTTCACCTACTCGATCGCCAACGGCCTGGCGTTCGGCTTCATCGCCTATGCGGTGCTCAAGCTTTTCAGCGGCCGCGCCCGCGAGGTGCATGCGGCGGTATGGCTGGTGGCCGTGTTGTTCGTGCTGCGCTTCGCCATGGCCTAGAGCGGGCCTTGGCCACCGTCGTCACGATGATCGGGCCTTGGCCATCGTCATCACGATGATCGGGCCTTGTCGCGCTGCCGTCCCCATGGGATCGGCCGCCACGCCATTGGCGGGACTGGGCCCGCCCTACCGCTTCAACCATGCCCGCGACAGCGCCAGCGGAAACCGCAGCCAGATCGCCGCGAACACGGCCGCTTGCGTACTCAGACCTCGCTGCGGCGCCTCGAATTTGCGGAAATAGCGCCACAGCCCGCGGTGCTTATGCCACTCCACGAACCAGGGGCGCGAGCGGCTCGACACGCCGCGCACATGCAACACACGCACGGAATTGGCCACGGCGACCAGCGCGCCCGCCGCTCTCGCGCGCCGGCACAGGTCCAGGTCTTCGGCGTGCAGGCGATAACCCTCGTCGAAGCCGCCGATGCGTTCGAACAGCGCGCGCGGTATCAGCATCAGCGCGCCGGACACTGCCTCGACGGGTTGAAGCGGCTGGTGGTCGTCCGCAACCACATCCAGCTTCGCGGTCGGCGAGGCGCCTTTCAGCATGTTGGCCAGCATCGCGGCGAAATCCGGATCGTTACGGCGTGCCGCGCCGTCGCGCACGCCTTGCTCGTCGACCAGGTCCGCACCGAGCAGGCAATCGCCCCGCGGCGCGGCCAGGGCACGCAGCCGCGCGAGGGTGTCGGCTTCGACCAGGCAATCGGGATTGACGAAGGCGAGCCAGTGCGCGCCGGCGCCCACATCCCTGGCGCCCTGGTTGCAGGCGACGGCGAAGCCCGGGTTGTCGGGATTGGCGATGAATCGCACGCGGGCATCGCCGGTGGCGTGGCGCTGCACGATCTCCAGCGTGCCATCCTCGGAACCATTGTCGACCACGCGGATCGCGACGACGCCGGCAGTCTCACGCAACCGCTGCAGGCAGTCGTCGATGGTTTCCGCGCTGCGATAGGTCACCACGATCGCCGCGATCGACTGCGCGGCATTGGATCCCGCATCGGAAGCGTTCGCTTCACTCATTCCTTCACCCTGAACTGCTCCCGCGGTGGAGCCGGCGCCGGCCCTCACCTGTCCTCGTGTCCCATATGCGGTGAAGGATATTGGAAGAGATCGCGTTGCGCTTGCGGCGGTCCGAGACTTTCGAGCAGGGTGCTCAACTGCACCCGCGATGCGCGCAGCGGATCCTGCATCAGGAAACCGGCCAGTCGCGCATGCCAGTCAGGCCAGCGCACCGCCAGCGCATCCATATCGCCGTCGGCGGGCAGCCCTTCGTCGCGACGAGCCACGAAGGCCGTATCGCACAACACGTTGCGCCAGCCCAGGCCGGCCAGCCGCAACGACAGGTCGATCAGCGCGGCATACCAGGAACCGTAGCTGCTGGCATCGAGTCCCCCCGCGCGCCGACGCGCGCTGCCACGCAGGACCACGGCATGGCCGATCGCGGACGGCAACTCGGGATGGACCGCCGGCATCGCCGCCACCGCCCGCGCCAGGTGTTCCGGGTCTTCGGGCATCGGCGCGATCTCGCCGATGCGCGGCCAGGCCGCCGCTTCGCCGGCGTTGCACCACGGCGTGGCAGTGGCGATCGCGCCGTCGGCAGCGAGACTGGCGTTCATCCGCGTCAGCCAGCCGGGCAACGGCACCGCATCGGCGGCCAGTACCGCCACGTCCGACTCGCCGCAGGCGGACAGCACCTGGTCCAGGTGCGCGACCTCGCCGATGCTGCGCTGACGGCGGGTGTAGTCGGCGCGCAATCGCGTGCGCTTCATCCAGCGCTCGATGATGGCGTAGCCACGCGGCCCGACCTGGGCATCATCGGCCAGCCACACGCGCGCTTGCGGCGGAGTGCCGGCATCCAGTGCGGCCAGGCAGGCGTCGAGTCCATCGTCGTCGGGGCCGACCGGCACCACGACGATGGGCAACTCCGGTACTGCCGTCACTGCTGGCCCGGCGTCCTGGGCTTGGTCTGCAACGGCTCCATCGCGCGGAAGCGTCGGCTGTATTCGTCGGTGAGATCGCGCGCTTCCTGGGGATTACGCACGATGGTCGGCGTGATCAGGATGATCACTTCATTTCGCGACTGCCGCGAATGCTGCGTGCCGAACAGGCCGCCGATCACCGGAATGCGGCTGAGGCCGGGGAAGCCCGACGAACCGCGCTCGGCGCCGTCGCTGATCAGGCCGGCCAACAGCACCGTGTCGCCGCTCTGCACCGCGGCCTCGGTCTTGAGCTTGCGCGTGTCGATGCGGACGTTTCCGTTGGGATCGGCGCTGGCGGGAGGCCCTGGGGTGCTGACTTCCTGGACGATGTCGAGGAAGACCATGCCGTCCTTGGCCACGCGCGGCCGCACTTTGAGGATGGTGCCGGTGTCGAGGTACTGCACCTGGCTGTAGGTGGTTTCGGCGGCCGTGCTGGGATTGACGGTGACCGAGGAGATCGGAATGCGGCTGCCGACATTGAGTGTGGCTTCGGCGTTGTTGCGCACCACCACCGACGGCGTCTGCAGCAACTGCAGGTCGGTGACCGCATCCAGCGCGCTGATCACCGCGGCGGCATTGCGGCCGAGGAAGGTCCAGGACAGACCGGCCGGATTGCCGGTGGCCGGCAGGATGCTGCCGGCCAGCGTGCTCCAGGTGTCGCGGCCGACTGCGCTGGGCAGGCCGGCATCGGTGACGGCTTTTTCGAAGTACCAGTTGACGCCGTAGCGCAGGTCGCCCTGCAACTGCACTTCCACGACCTGCGCTTCGATGTGCACCTGCATCGGCATCACGTCGAGCCGGTCGATCACGTCCCTGATCGACTTCCACGCCGCCGGGCTGCTGCGCACGATGAGCGAATTGGTTTCCTCCACGGCCGACACGCCGACACGGTCTCCGTCGACGTCGAAAGTGACGCTGGCGTCGCCACCCTGGTCAGCGGGCAGCGACAAGGTGCCCTCGCCTAGGCCGCCGCTGGTTCCCATACTGCCGTTCCCGCCGTAGTCGGCGCCCTGGTTGCCGATCGTGGCGGTGCTGCCGCCACCGGTGCTGTCCTGCAGTTCGACCGATTCCAGGCCCGGCATCAGCGAAGGCGGGCCGGCGGATCCGCCGCTGCTGCGCCGACCGCTGCCGAACACGTCGGACAACCGCTCGGCCAGTTCGCGCGCCTTGATGTACTTGAGTTCGTACGAAAACAGCTGCATGGCGCCGCCGGCGCTGTCGATGCGTTCCAGCCACTGCTGGATGCTGTCGAGGTAACTGGCCTGCGGCGTGATCACCAGCACCGCGTTGGCGCCGTCGAGCGGCATGAAACGGAACATGCCGGCGACCGGCGACTTGCTCTGCTCACCGAACACTTTCTCCAGGTCGGCCACGACGGTGCTGGCCTTGCCCGACTGCAGCGGGAACACGCCGACCGACATGCCCGCGAGCCAGTCGACGTCGAAGATCTCGATCGTACGCAGGTAGTTCTCCAGCTCGGCCTTGCTGCCGCCGACGCTGATGACGTTGCGGGCATTGTCGGTGCCGACGATCGCGTTGGGGCGCGCGTAGGGCTTGAGGATCTTCTCCATCTCGGTGGCCGAGACGTAACGCAGCGGCACCGTGCGCACTTCGAAGCCGCGCGCGTTCGACGCCGGGCCGGTACGCGGCGCGACCGTGCCCACCAGCGCCTGGTCGGCCGCCACGATGTTGTAGCGCCCGCCGCTGTACACCAGCCGGGCGTTGTTCCAGCCCAGCACCATCTCCAGCAGGCTCAGTGCATCGGCCGGGCTGACCGGCTTGGGCGTGGCCAGCGTCACCGTGCCCTGCACTCCCGGCGCGATGACGTAGTTCTGCCCGAGCATGTCGCCGAGGATCGCCTTGACCACGGCGTGCAGCGATTCGCCCTCGAAATTGAACGTGGCCTCGCCGGTGCTGCCGCCCAGGTTCGGCGGCGGCGACGATGCAGCGCCGCGGTTGATGACCTGGCCGCTGCCGCGACGGATCTGCGGGCGGGCGTCGCCTTTGTCGGCCGGCGGCGCCTGCGTCTGCACGCCTCCGGGGCCGGTGGTCGTCGTCGCTGAACCGCCTGCAGTCGTGGAGGGCGCCTTCAGCGCTCCCGGATCGGCATCGCGCCGCACCTTGGGCGTCGGCACTCCGGCGCAACCGGCGAGTATCACGCCGACCGTGACCGCCAGCAGCGTAGGAGTGAGGTGCGCGTGGACGCGGTGTCGAAGATTCATACGGTCACTCTTATTGATTCTTGGCCGGCGACTGAGGCTGCTGCTTTTGTTGTTGTTGCTGCTGTTGCTGGCGCAGCTGCGCGCGGCGCGCTTCGATGCGCTTGCGGATCGCTTCCATCTGCTGCTCGGTGGTCTGCGCTTGCGCGCTGCTCCCGGGCTCTGCGACGACGGCCGGACCCTGCGGCCCCGGGCGCTCCGCTCCGTTCGTCGGCGCGGCTGCGGCACGCGAGGCCGGGGACGAGGAGGACGCGGCGGGTTGCTGCGGCTGCGGTTGCGTTTGCGGCGTCGGGCGGACGCTCTGACCCACCGGCGCGGCGCCAGGCTGCGCGATGGCCGTGGGCGGCTCGCCGCCGGTGCCATCGAACGTGCGCAGGTCCATCGAGCGCCTGCCTTCCGGACCTTCGAACACCGCGTTGCGCGGGCTCAGCTCCGTCAGCCGCCACGACGGCTGCGATTCGGGCGACTCGCCAAGCTTCACGCGCAACGACTTGCTGCGGTCCGGCGACTGCAGGATGGCGAGCTTGAGGCTGGGCGTGATCAGCACGCTGCTCAGGACAAAATCGAAAGCCTGCGCCGATTCCGCACCGCCCTCGCCCTGCAGCAAGAAGGGCTTGGGCTTGCGGTCGTCCGAGAACAGCGGCCGCGCACCGATCTGATCGAACTGGGACAACGGACCGGCGGGTGCCGCGACGCTGGCGCGAGGTTGCGGCAACGGCGGCAGTTGCGAAGTATCGACATCCAGCGCACTGGCATGGCGGCCCATGCCGGCCAGCGACAGCAGCCAGGCCAGCGCGGCCCAGCCGGCCACGGCGGCCAGCAACCAGGTGCGGGGCGTGGCCGTATCAACGCGCACGGCGCACCTCCGAGGCGGGCGCGGCCGCCGACGCCGGCAGGTAGCCGTATAGATCGAAGCTGACGTCCAGGCCACCTTCGCGCTGCGCGGCGGTGGCGCCCGTGCCGGGCGAGAAGAAGAAACGCTGCGCCAGCACGTTGAGGTTGCCGATGAACAATCGCGGCGTGCCGCTTTCGATCGAATGCAGCACCGCGGCCAGTTCGGGAGTACCGCAACGCAGTCTCACCTGCACCACGACCCGCGCGAAGCGGTCGCGGCGCGACTCCTGCATCGGCGAGCGGTTGGTGATGGCGCAGCTGCGATTGCCGGGGCTGGCTTGGCTGACGATGGTTTCCAGGCGTTGCACCAGGGCGGCGGTGGCCAGTTCCGCACTGGCCTCGGGCAGGAATCCCGGATCGCGCGCCTGCCGCAGCCGCTGGGCCACCATCGGCGCCTGCTGCAGTTGCATGCGCTGGCGCACTTCGCGCTCCTGCATCGCCTGCACGCGCGTGTTGGCCTCGCGCAGCGGCACGGTCCACCACGGATGCACGAGCACGACGTACGCCACCGCCAGTACGCCCAGCAGCAGGGCCAGCGCCAGCCAGCGATCGCGATCAGCGGCTTGCGGCATCAGCGGGCTCCGTGCGTGCCGGCGTGGCGCCGACAAGCTCTGCGGTGAGGGTGAAGCGATCGCGGCCGCTGGCCGGATCGGGCTGCAGCGCACCGGTCAGTGCCGGCGAGCTCCACAGGCGCGAGCCCTGCAGGCGTCCGATCAGCGCGGGCGCTTCTCGACTGAGGCCGATCAGGGTCAGGCGATCGTCCTCGATCGATAGCTTTTCGAGGTAGGTGGTGTCGGGCAGGCGGCGGGTCAGTTCATCGATCACCGCCACCGCCATGGGGCGCGCGGCGCGGGTGCGATCGAGGAATGCCTGACCCTCGACCAGGTCGCTCAGGCGCTGGCGCTGTGTCGCGGCCAGCCTGGCTGCCTGGGCATTGCGCGCGATGCGTTGCTCCAGCTCATCGGCGGCCGCCCGGCGGTTGTCGAGCAATTGCGCCATGGTCGCCGCCAGTGCCAGCAGCGCCACGGCGAGCAGGGCCAGGTTCCAGCGTCGCCACGGGTCGCTCTGGCGATGGCGACGCGCAGGATCGAGCAGGTTCACGCCCAGCGGCGCACCGTTGCCGGCGGCCACGTCGATGCCGGCCAGCCCGGGCGCCAGCGGGCCGAGCGCGGCCAGCGCTGGATCGATCGCCATGCTTGGCACCGCCACCAGTTCGACATCGAGTTGCCCGTCGCTCTCGCGTTGCCCGAGCACGCGCGCGTCGTAGGCGACCGCGTCCATGGTGAAAGGTGTCTGCCGGTCGATCTCGAAGCCGACCACGTCGCGCAGGCGATCGGCCGCCGCTGCCGGCAATACCAGCCGCCGCCGCAGCGCGGTCGCCGCCGGCAGGATCAGCCAGCGCGGCAGATCGGACAGCCGCGAACCCAGCAGGCGCGTGGCGGTGGCGTCGTCGAAGCTCCCGTCCGCGGGCACCACGGCCAGGTCCTGCAGGTGGTCGCCTTGCTGCAGGCGCAGTTGCACTTCCTCGTTTCCGGTCTGCAGCAGCAGGCGGCCGCGGTCCAGGCCAAGCACCAGGCGCAGGCGCGCGGGCAGCCACGCCACCAGCGAGCGCCCCCACCAGGCCAGGAAACCGCCGGCGCCATAGCGCCAGCGCCTGACCTGCGGCAGGCGATCAAGCAACCGGAATCCGCCGGGGCGGTCTGCGATCGAACTCATCTGGGTGGAGCTCCCTCTTCCCAGCGCAACGGGGTGTAGATCTTGCCCGGCGTGGAGGCCGATCCAAGACGCACTACGGCGCGCAACAACGACTCGCGCCCGTCCGCGAGCTTCGCGCGACTGTCGATACTATAGGTTCCGCTGCGTTCTCCCATGAGCGACTCCCCTCCAGGTAGACCCGGCGGCGGCAGACCCGCCTCCGGGTTCCACCTTTGCCGCTGCGCGACCACATCCTTCCCGTTCAACCCCAAAGCATCGAGCACTTCCGCCGAAGCGAACGCCGGATCGGGGCGCATGCGGCCGCTGTAGACCGTCACGAACGGCTCGACCTTGGCAAAAAGCTCCGGAGTGAACCCCAGTACCTGCTCCAGCTCGGCCACGCTTTCGAATTCCGAATCCTTGGCGCCATAGGGACGCTCCGCGCCCTCGTAGTCCTGATCCTCGGCGCCACCGGCCGGCTGCGTCAACTGGTCGGGATCGCGCCAGTCGACGATGGCCGCCGCGAAACGGGCCGCCTGCTCCTGCCCGACCTGGCCTTCGCCGACGCGGACCAGCAGGGCCGTCAGCAATGACGCATCGGCCTGGTTGAGATCGACCTTGCCGTTCTCGTCGATCAGGCGGACCTCGATCTCGGCGCCCGCATAGGACCAGCGATTGGGACTGCCATCGGGACGCCATTGCCGGCGCTGGTCCTGGTCCTCCACGCGGATCAACGCGTACTCCAGGCCCGCGCGTGCGGCGTTGGAGGCCACCACGCCGCGCGACATCACCTGGCCCTGCAGGTTCTCCACGCGTGCGGCCAGGGCGAAGCCGCCCACCAGCGCGGTCATCAGCGCGATCAGCCACAGCACCAGCAACAACGCCGCGCCGCGCTGGCGTGAGCGGTTCCGCCGACCCGGGGTCACTGCTGGGTCTCCTGCATCGGAGCGGCGATCGCGCCCACCGACGCCGTCGACAATGGCAACGCCACCACCAGCGGGGGCCACTCACGCCCGCCGGCATCGGTCATCGTCACTTCGATCAGCATCGGCAGCTGGTCGGTGGCCTTCCAGTTGTCCTCCCAATCGCCCATGGCGCCGTCGTCTCCCATGGCGCGATAGCGGAATTGCGCCGACTTCAGTCCCTCGGCCAACATCTCCGGCGGACGCGGCTCGGGTTCCTCCACCGTTACGCCGGCCAACACCATGGTCAGCGCCAGAGTCAGTCGGCCGTCGTCTTCGATGGCCAGGTCATGCAGATAGGGCCCGCCGCGACCGAGGTAGTCGGGAAGGTCGGCGACGAAACGCATGCGCGCGGGCTCGCCGATGAAGCGTTGCGGCAGCCCGCTGCTGTTGTCGACGGCGAACGGAACCGGTCGTATCGCGGTGAGGCGCTTGCGCAAGAAGGTCTCGACCGAGCGCTCGCGCTCGTTGCGCTGCGCCATGGCCTCGCCGCGCGTCGCGGTGCGCGTGGCCGCCGACAGCGTGGCGAACGCCAGTGCCAGGCCGGCGGCCAGCAACACCGTGGCCAGCATCACTTCGATCAGGGTGAAGCCACGCGGCCGACACGAGCGACAAGGCAGGAACGTCATGGCAACGAGCCCCCCGTGTCGGCAGGTGCCGCGCGCAGCGTGCGCAACTGCAGGCGCTGACGACCGTCCTCGCCCCACTGCATCGTCATGACCAGCTCGAGCATGCGCGGCCCCTGCAGGCTGCGCGGCTGTGTGGAAGCAGGCGCCGTGGCGTCGACCCAGGGAGCGATGGTCAACGACCAGTGATAACGGCCCCCATCCACGTCGCCTTCGGTCCGGCCTGGTTGCAACTCCTCGCCGACGCCGACCTGGTCGAGCAAAGACTGCGCATACAGTGTGGCGCGACCAGCATCGCCCGACCAGCGGACCTGGCGCGCGGCGCCGGACAACGTACCCAGCAGCAGGCTCAGGCCCAGCGCAAGCAAGGCGAAGGCGATGATCACCTCGATCAGCGTGTAACCGCCCTGGCGTCGCCGCGCGGAAGGGGTACGCACGAGGGTCATCGTGCGCCTGCCTCGACGCGGTGCATCCGCACCTCACCGGTCAGCCAGGCGACGTCGATGTTCCAGGCCGTCTGCTTTGCCTGTAACTGCACGCGCCCGCCGGTGGAGGCGCCATCGGCGAAGAACACGATCGCGCCCTCGCCGGCGGTCGGTTGCACCTCGCGCGCGCCGATGAAGCGCACGCCCAGTGATGGCGGGATCTCGCCGCGGCGATCGTTCGGCGCGGTCCAGGCGTGTGCGCGGGGATCGACTGTGAAGCGCTGGGGGCGTCCCGTTGTGATCGCCTGGGTCCGCGTGTAGCGAAGCTGCGCGGCGATCTGCTTGGCGTTGGAGCGAAGCTGCATGCCGGCGAAGCCGCCGCCCAGCACCGCGGCCGCGAGCACGCCGAGCGCGGCGATCAATGCGATCACCAGCAGCATTTCCAGCAGCGATGTCCCCGCAACCCGAGACCGCATGACCCCTCCCGGTCATCCAACAGTTACTGGTACTTGATGTCGGCGTCGGTGCTGGAGCCGCCGATCTTGCCGTCCTTGCCCAGGATCACCAGGTCGAACGCGCCGCTCTCGCCGGGCGTGCGGTACTCGATCGGGTGGCCCCACGGATCCTTGAGTTCGGCTTCCTTGGCATACGGCCCGAGCCAGCCACTCGCGTCGGATGGCTGCGTGACCAGCTCCTGCAGGTTGGCTGGCAGGCGACCGGTGTCCATCTGGAACGACTC
This sequence comes from Lysobacter sp., assembly GCA_036525015.1. Classification (GTDB taxonomy): domain Bacteria; phylum Pseudomonadota; class Gammaproteobacteria; order Xanthomonadales; family Xanthomonadaceae; genus Lysobacter_J. The sequence continues at coordinate 3,239 of DATDBD010000257.1, read as the reverse complement.
GACCTTGCCCGCCAGCGTCTGCACCTGGGCCTTGGCGATGTTGTAGTCGCCGCGATCCTTGCCGCCGAGCACGCGACTGCCGACGAATGCCAGCACCGCGCCGATCAGCACGATCACGATGATGATCTCGATCAGGCTCATGCCGCGCTGGGCGGCGACGGAAGGGGAACGATTGATCGAACGGCGATTGCGCATGACGGGGTTCCTGTCGAAAAAACGATGTTTACCTGAATTCGGTGAACAATGGACTGACTGTGGCGGGCTGGTGTTCAGTTCCATGATCAGGTGGGTGGCAGCGGTGCGGCAGTTTTACTTCGATCACCATGCCGCTCGTCCAAACCACGGATTCGCTGCCTACGCCAGCATTCGGCAGGGCGCGCGATAGTTTGCCCCGCTGCCTCGATCACCACTCCGCTGCCATCCATGGCGTCACGTTACCGGCTTCGGGTCGTCCTGCCCGGCCATCCATGGCCGGGCGTTCGCCAGGCTGCGCGGCAGTGCCGCGCAAGCAGCCTGGCTCACCCAATTGCATTGGTCAGGTCGTACAGCGGTGTCAGCACCGCCAGCACGACCATGCCGACCACGGCGGCCAACACGATCGTTACCACCGGCACCAACGCCGCCAGCATGCGATCCAGCGCCAGCGCCGTTTCCTGTTCGAAGGTCTCGGCGGTCTTGACCAGCATCGCGTCGAGCGCGCCGGACTCCTCGCCGACCTGGATCATCTGCAGCGCCAGCCGGGGGAAACGCTTGCCGCGGCTCAGCGCGCTCGACAGCGCGACACCGTTCTTGACCTCGTTCGCGGCTGCCTCGACGTCGGCCGCCAGCACGCGATTGCCCAGCACGTTGCGACCGATCCCGAGCGCCGACATCAGCGGCACGCCGTTTCGCACCAGCGTGCCGAGCGTACGCGCCAGGCGCGCGGTCTCCACTTTCGCAATCAGCGGGCCGACAAAACGCCGTTGCAGCAACCACGCATCGAATCGGTCGCGGAACGCCGGATCGCGGCGCTTGCGGTCGAACCACCATGCCGCCAGCGCGGGCACCACCAGCAGCAGGACCCACCAGTCGCGCACGAACAGCCCCACGCCCAGCACGATCTGGGTGAACAACGGCAGTTCGGCATCCAGGCTTTCGTACATTGCCGCGAACTGCGGCACCACGTAGCCGAGCAGGAATAGCAGGCTCAGTCCGACCATCACCAGCAGGATCGCCGGATAGATCAGCGCATTGACCACCTTGCCCTGCAAGGCGCGAGCGCGCTCCATGTAATCGGCCAGGCGCGCCAGCGTCTCCTGCAGGCTGCCGCCCGCCTCGCCGGCGCGCACCATGTTGATGTACAGGCGCGAGAACGTGCCGTGCTGGCGCTCCATCGCCGCCGACAGCGAACTGCCGCCACGCACGGCGTCACGCACATCGGCGATGGCGCGGCGCGCCGTTTCGTCTTCCGGCAACTCCAGCAGGATGGTCAGCGCGCGGTCCAGCGGCTGGCCGGCTCCCAGCAGAATCGCCAATTGCTGGGTGAACTGCACCAGCCGCGGCCCGGAGAACGTCTTGGCCTTGAACAACCCTTTCCAGAACGAAACCCCCGACACCTCGCTGGCCAGCTTGGCCTCGACCGGCAGATGCCCCTGGTCCTGCAATCGCGCGACGACCTCGGCATTGCTGGCGGCCTCCATCTGGCCATCGAGCAGTTCGCCGCGGTTGTTGAGGGCTTTGTAGTGGTAGAGGGGCATGAGCTAGGAGCCTTTGTGTCTTGACTCGTCATTCCCGCGAAGGCGGGAATCCAGCGACTTGAGGTCTCACTGGACGATCTGCTCCCACAGATCATGCCAGTAGGGGTTGCGTTCTTCGATCAGCCGAATCTTCCAGGAGCGGTTCCATCTCTTGAGTCGCTTCTCACGAGTGATGGCCGACTCCATGGTGGCATGCGACTCCCACCAAACAAGGTGGCCCACCTCGTATTTCTTGCTGAATCCTTCGACAACATGCTCTCGATGCTGCCATATCCGGGTAATGAGGTCGCTGGTTACGCCGATGTACAAGGTGCCGTTTCGACCACTAGCCAGAATGTAGACAACCGGATTCCGTTCCACGACGCTTCCTCCTTGAAGTCGCTGGATTCCCGCCTGCGCGGGAATGACGAGCAAAAGCGCGCTCCAATTCCATCAAGCGTCTTCCGTCACCCGCAATACCTCCTCGATCGTCGTCTCGCCTGCCAGCGCCTTGGTGAGGCCGTCCTCGTACATCGTGCGCATGCCCGCGTCGCGGGCGAGCTGCTCGACCTCGCCCATGCCGGCATGGCGCATCACCGCCCGTCGCAGCTCGTCGTTCATCACCAGGAATTCCATGATCGTGGTGCGGCCGAGGTAGCCGGTCGGCGCGATCGCCGAACCACGCGCATGGAAGAGGTAGATGTCGCCGTGTGGCTGATAGCGGCGCAATCCGAACTTCTCGATTTCCTCCGGGCTGGCCAGGTAGCGCTCGGCATGCGTCGGTTCGAGCCGGCGCACCAGGCGCTGGGCGAGGATGCCGTTGATGGTCGAGGTGAGCAGGTAGTCCTCCACGCCCATGTCCAGAAGGCGCGTGATGCCACCGGCGGCGTTGTTGGTGTGCAGCGTCGACAGCACCAGGTGGCCGGTGAGCGCGGACTGGATCGCGATGCGCGCGGTCTCCAGGTCGCGCATCTCGCCGATCATGATGATGTCCGGGTCCTGGCGGACGATCGAACGCAGCGCATGGGCGAAATCCAGGCCGATCTGCGGCTTGGCCTGGATCTGGTTGATGCCTTCGATCTGGTACTCGACCGGGTCCTCGACGGTGATGATCTTGACGTCGGGCGTGTTGAGCTTGCTCAGCGCGGTGTACAGCGTGGTGGTCTTGCCCGAACCGGTCGGGCCGGTCACCAGCAAGATGCCGTGCGGCTGGTCGAGGACCTTCTGGAATTGCGGCAGGAACTGATCGGTGAAACCCAGCCGCTTGAAGTCGAACACCAACGTCTCGCGGTCGAGCAGGCGCATCACCACGCTTTCGCCATGCGAGGTCGGCATGGTGCTCACGCGCAGGTCCAGCTCCTTGCCCTGGACCCGCAGCATGATGCGGCCGTCCTGCGGCAGGCGGCGCTCGGCGATGTTCAACTTCGCCATGATCTTGATGCGGCTGATCACGGCAGCGGTGAGATTGCCCGGCGGCGATTCGGCTTCCGACAGCACGCCGTCGACGCGGTAGCGCACCTTCAG
>DATDBD010000256.1:0-4054 GCA_036525015.1 Lysobacter sp. | reverse complement strand
GACGCGTTCGGACGTGGCCAAGGGCCATCCCGACTACTACCAGGACATGGCCGAACGCATCGCCCGCGAAACCCCGGGTGCTTACTTCATCAACCAGTTCGGCAACCCGGACAATCCGGCCGCACACGAGTTCGGCACCGGTCCGGAAATCCTGCAGCAGATGGCGCAAGCGGGCGGGATCGACGCGATCGTGTTCGGCTGCGGCAGCTCCGGCACCATGACTGGTTTGTCGCGCTGCTTTGCATCGAAGTCCCCGCACACCGAGCTGGTCCTGGCCGATCCCGTCGGCTCGATCCTCGAGGAATACATCAATCGCGGCACGTTGTCGGACAAGTCGGCGAGCTGGATGGTCGAGGGCATCGGCGAGGATTTCCTGCCGCCGATCTCCGATTTCACCCGCGTCAAGAAGGCCTATGCGATCAGCGACAAGGAAAGCTTCCTGACCGCGCGCGAGCTGCTGGAAAAGGAAGGCATTCTTGGCGGTTCCTCGACCGGCACGCTGCTGGCCGCGGCGCTGAAGTATTGCCGCGAGCAGACCACCCCGAAGAAGGTGCTGACGCTGGTGCCCGACACCGGCAACAAGTACATCTCGAAGATGTACAACGACTATTGGATGCTGGACAACGGCTTCCTGGAGCGCAAGGCGAGCGGCGACCTGCGCGACCTGATCCTGCGCCCGTACTCGCAGCGCGACACGATCGTGGTGGCCCCGAACGACCTGCTGGTCACCGCTTACCAGCGCATGAAGCTGTACGACGTTTCGCAGCTGCCGGTGATGGACGGCGACGCCATCGTCGGCATCGTCGACGAAAGCGACGTGCTGCTGCACGTGTATGGCGACGAGGCCCGCTTCCGCGATCCGGTGTCCACCGCGATGGTCAGCAAGCTCGACAAGATCGATGTGAGCTCGCCGATAGAATCGCTGTTGCCGGTGTTCGATCGCGGACACGTCGCCATCGTCGTCGATGGGGAGCGGTTCATCGGCCTGATCACCCGCATCGACCTGCTGAACTACCTGCGTCGGCGCGTGCAGTGATGAACGCCTCCGTGGCCGAGCATTGGTTGCCGGGCGATCGCCTGCCCAATGTCCGGCTGCGCGCAGACAGCGGCGAGAGCACGACGTTGCATGCCGAGTTCGCCGGTGCGCCGCTGTGGCTGGCCACGCCATCGACTGCGGTTGCCGCCGCGAGCCTGCCCGATCCGCCGCCTGGCGTGACGGCGCTTTGCTTCGGTGCCTCGGCGCCGCCCGGCGCGCCATCGCCCTGGCAGTCCTTCGCCGCCGACCCGCGTTGGTGCGCCGGACTCGGCTCCGACGTGCTGTGGCGAGCGGATGCGAACCTGCGCCTGCAGCAGCGTCATGCGCTGCCGCTCCCAAGGACGCTGCCGCGCCCGGCGGCCGTCGATGCTATGGGCGCCATGCAGACCCTGCAGATGGCGCCCGTGCTGCAGATTCCGGATGTGTTCGAGCCCGACCTGTGCGCGGCCCTGATACGCCATCTCGAAGTGGACTGCGCCGGCGGCGACGTGTCGGCGGTGCTCGTGCTGGAAGGTGGCGAACAGAAGCTGCAGGTCGACCCGTCGATCAAGCAGCGGCGCGAGACCTTTCCCCGCGATCCCGCGATCGAAGCGCGCATGCACGAGCGCCTGATGAGGCGCGCGCTGCCCGAGATCTCGCGGGTGTTCAATTTCGACGTGAGCCGGCGCGATCCATTCAAGCTGCTCGCCTATCCGGAAAGCGCCGGTTACTTCCGCCCACATCGCGACAACGAGACCCCGGACGTCGCCCATCGGCGCTTCGCGCTCTCGGTCAACCTCAATCAGGGCGAATACGTCGGTGGCGAGTTCCGTTATCCGGAATTCGGCCCGCACCGGTTCTCTCCGCCCACGGGGGGCGCGCTGGTGTTCTCGTGCTCGATACTCCACGAGGTATTACCGGTCGAGCGCGGTACCCGCTATGCGATGACGACGTTCCTCGCCTAGACGACGGGGCCGCAGCTCAATCCGGCGTGGGGCCGGGGCCGCGACGAAGCCTTCCCGCCAAACTTGGCAAATCCAACTGATCGATGGCGGCCTCTGCCCAGCGCAGCCCCTCGGCGATGGCGCTCGCGTGGCGGTCGGCGGCGGCGGTCAGCTCGCGCTCGCGGGTCTGCGCATCGAACTGTTGTGCATCGTCCTTGGCGTAGCGAGTGAGCAGTCCCGAGTCCTCGATGCGCCGGGCCCAGTCTGCCGGAACCTCAAGGCCGTAATGAGCCGCCAGCCTGGCGCTGACGGCGGCGGGATCGGCGAGCAGGCTGGCGAAGTCCAGGTCCATCAGCCGTGGCGACAGGGCCGGATCGGCCATCAGTCGTTGCCAGCGCAACTGCTCCGCCAGCCAGGCGCGGCTCAATCGAGACCCGTCCGGCAGCGGGGCCCGATCCAGGCCGGAACCCACCAGGCCGGAACCCGCCAGGCGCAAGTCCTCGCTGTCGAACACCGTGTCCGTCAGGCCTTTCTCGCGCAGCATCGTCGCCAGCCAGGTCTGCAGGTCGACCCATAGCAGGCAGCCCTTGCCCGATCCGTGCAGCAACTCGCCCGCCATGGTGGCGACCAGGCTGGTGGGTTTTACGATCACGGCGCGGGTGTCGTCGAAGCCGCGCGCGAGCAGATGCAGGACAGTGCCGCACCAGGACTGTGTCGCGGCGTCGTTGCGGGCACTGGCCAAGGTGAGCAAAGGCAGGGGCTCGCGAACTCCCAATACCCCCGGCACCAGATCCATCAGGCGGCTGACCAGCGTCGACCCGCAATGGCCTATGTGAAACAGCCAATGGGGCCGTCCCCGCGCGGGCGCAGAGTCCAATGCGGCATCAAGCTCGGCCCGGGAAACGGTCCATCCCGCGATCTCTCGATGGTGCAGGGCACGCTGGTCCAGGAAGCTGGCGCGCCGGTAATCTTCCGGCCCGAAATGCAGCACCCAGGCGCGGTCTTGCGCCGCATCGAACGCGTACAGCGGATAGGCTGCACTGCGACTGAAGTCACCGGGTAGGCGCCGGGGAGTGGTCATGGGCGATGCTAGAATCGGCGACCGCACATGCTAGCGGATTTGGAAGGACGCAATGACTGAACGACATGCCGACGACGGGGCGCGGAAGCCGGGTCTGGGCACCCTCGCGATCCATGCCGGGCAATCGCCTGACCCCACCACGGGCGCGGTGATGACGCCGATCTACGCGACCTCGACCTACGCGCAGTCCAGTCCGGGCGTGCATCAGGGGTTCGAGTACTCGCGCAGCCATAACCCGACCCGCTTCGCTTACGAGCGCTGCGTCGCCGGGCTGGAAGGCGGGTCGCGTGGCTTCGCCTTCGCCTCGGGCCTGGCGGCGACCTCGACCATCCTCGAGCTGCTGGATTCCGGCAGCCACGTCATCGCGATGGACGATGTCTACGGCGGTACGTACCGTCTGTTCGAGCGCGTGCGCCGCCGTTCCGCCGGCCTGGATTTCAGCTGGGTCGACCTGAGCGACGTGGCCGCTTTCGAGGCCGCGATCCGGCCCGAGACGAAGATGGTCTGGATCGAAACGCCGACCAACCCTCTGCTCAAACTGGTCGACATCGCCCAGATCGCCGCGATCGCGCGCAAGCGCGGGCTGATCGTCGTAGTCGACAACACCTTCAGCTCGCCGATCCTGCAGCGCCCGCTGGAACTGGGCGCGCACATCGTCATGCACTCGGCGACCAAGTACCTCAACGGCCACTCCGACATCGTCGGCGGCATGGCCGTGGTCGGCGACGACGCCGAGCTCGCCGAGAAGATGGGCTTCCTGCAGAACGCCATCGGCGGCGTGCAGGGCCCGTTCGACAGCTTCCTGGCGTTGCGCGGCCTGAAGACATTGCACCTGCGCATGAAGGCGCATTGCGAGAACGCGCAGGCGCTGGCCGAATGGCTGCAGACCCATCCGGCGATCGAGAAGGTGCTCTATCCGGGACTTAAGTCGCATCCGCAGCATGAGCTGGCGAAGCGGCAGATGGACGGCTTCGGCGGGATGGTGAGCATCTACGTCAAGGGTGGCGAAGCGGC
>DATDBD010000255.1:0-3248 GCA_036525015.1 Lysobacter sp. | reverse complement strand
CGTGCTGGTGGTGAGCTGTCCTTGCGCGCTGTCGCTGGCGATCCCGGCGGCACTGACCGCGGCACACGGGGCGCTGGCGCGGATCGGCGTGCTCGGGCTGCGTGGCGACGCCCTTTCATCTCTGGCGCGGGTGGATCGCGTTGTGTTCGACAAGACCGGCACGCTCAGCCAGGGTCGACCGGAACTGGAGTCGGTGGAGACCTTCGACGGGCCCGACCGCGACGCGGCGCTGCAAATCGCCGCAGCGCTGGAGCACGACAGCCGTCATCCGCTGGCGCATGCGTTCGCCGGCATCGACACGCCGCATCGCGTGGTGGCGCCGCGCACCGTGCCCGGACTGGGCGTGGAGGCGCAGATCGACGGACGCACGTGGCGACTCGGCCGCGCCGACTTCGCCGCCGGCCGCGCCGACGATGGCGGGCTGTGGCTCGGCGACGGCGCGCGCGCGGCGGCGCGGTTCGGCATTCGCGAGGCACTGCGCAGCGATGCGGCCTCAGCGGTCGCCGCGCTGCAGGCAGATGGCCTCACCGTCGAGTTGTGCAGCGGCGATGCCTCCGCTGCGGTGCAGCGCTTCGCGCACGCGGTGGGTATTGCCGATGCGCAGGCGCGGATGGAGCCGGAACAAAAACTCGAACACGTGCGCGAGTTGCAGGCACGCGGACACGTCGTGGCGATGGTCGGCGACGGCCTCAACGATGCACCGGTGCTGGCCGGCGCCGACGTATCGCTGGCCATGGCCGAAGGCGCGGCGCTGGCGCAGCGCGCGGCGGATTTCGTCGTCACCAGTCCATCGCTGCTGCGCATCCCGCAGGCGATGGCGCTGGCGCGGCGCACGCAGGCCATCGTGCGCCAGAACCTGGCGTGGGCGCTGGGCTACAACCTGCTGGCGTTGCCATTGGCCGCCAGCGGCATGGTCACGCCCTGGCTCGCCGCCATCGGCATGGCCGCCTCATCGCTGCTGGTCACGCTCAACGCACTGCGGTTGTGCCGCGCTCCGTCCGCAGGAAGGAGCGCGCCATGACCATCCTGCTGCTGTTGGTGCCTATCAGCCTGGTGCTGCTTGGCCTGGCCATCTGGGCGTTCGTGTGGGCCGTGCGACGCGGGCAGTTCGACGACCTGGATACACCGCCGCTGGATATCCTGCGCGAGGACACCGACGGCCCGCGCCCTTTGTCCACCCAGGACGGCGGCACTGCGAACAACGGCAACCACGCGCTCGACAAGGGCGGGCGCGGCAAGGGCCATAGCGATGCCCGTTGACTGGCTCGCCCTCGGCGCCGCGCTGATCGCCGGGTTGCTCGGCGGCGTGCATTGCGCCGCGATGTGCGGCGGCATCGCCACCGGCTTTTCGGCGAATTCCAACGGCTCCGCGTGGGCTGCGCTGGAAGCCAACCTCGGCCGTATCGGCGGCTACACCATCGCCGGCGCTATCGCCGGTGGCTTCGGCCACGGCATCGTCGAGGTCGCGCGCATCGAAGGTCTCGCGCTCGGGTTGCGCATGTTGGTCGGTGTGGTACTGATCCTGGTGGCATTGCGGTTGCTAGACCGCAGCGGACGCCTGGCCTTCCTGTCGCGGCCCGGCCAACACCTGTGGCAGGCGCTGCGCCCGTTGCAGCAACGGTTGCTGCCCGCCGACACCCACACGAAGCGGCTCGGCCTGGCAGTGCTGTGGGGTTGGCTGCCGTGCGGACTCAGCACCACGCTGCTGGCCGCCGCCTGGTTGCAGGCCAGCGCATTGAACGGCGCGTTGCTGATGCTGGCATTCGGCCTGGGCACGCTGCCGGTGATGCTGCCGCTGACCTGGAGCGGAGCCCGCCTGGGTCGCTGGCTGCAGACGCGCTGGCGCCATGCCGCGGCGATGCTGGTGCTGACGGCGGGCCTGATGACATTGACCGCCCCATGGCTGATGCAGGTGCCGGCGTTGCACGGCCTGCTGGATGCATTGGGGTGCAGCAGCTTGCCCGCATGAATCTTCGCGATTGGATTTACCGCGCAGCGCGGTCGATCAGGCCCGGCGCGCGCGGCGCTCCGCCGCCTCGTTCGAATCGCCGCCGTGCGCCAGGCACGCGAGTTCCTCGACGTCGACAATCTCCACGCGCCGGCCGACCACTGCGATCACACCGTCGTCCTGCAGGCGCGTGAAGCCGCGGCTGACGGTTTCCAGCGCCAGTCCGAGATAACGCGCAATGTCCTCGCGGCTCATCGGCAACTTGAACTGTGTACCGGACTCGCCGATGTTGCGGAAACGCTCGGCCAGGCCGTGCAGGAACAACGCGATGCGCTCATTCGCCTGGCGCCGCACCAGCATGCCCAGGTGGTCCTGGTCGCGGCCGACGCTCTGCCCGATCACGCGCAGCAACTGCTGTTGCAGGCTCGGCAGTTGCGAGGCGACCTCGGCCAACAGGTCGAACGGCACTTCGCAGACGTTGGCGGTGGTCAGCGCCACCGCCTCGCAGCGGTGTTCGCCCGCGCCGAGCGCGTCCAGGCCGATCAGCTCGCCCGGCAGGTGGAAACCAACGACCTGTTCCTCGCCGTCCTCGCTGATGCTGACGGTCTTGAAGGCGCCATCGCGGGCCACGTACACCGCGCTCAAGGCATCGCCGGGCCGGAACAGGCGTTCGCCACGTTCGACCGGCCGGCGCCGCCGCACGATCTCGTCCAGGCGCTGCAGGTCCTGCGCCCCGATGCCGGCGGGAAGGCATAGCTGCTGCAGCGAGCACTGCGCGCAGCCTCGGCGCAGGCGCGCCACGTCCAGAACCATCGATTCGCCCATGGCGCATATTTTGCCATGGATGTGATTTTGGGGTCCGTGCTGGAGCTGGCCGTGTGGGGCGAGGCCAACGCGTTATTCAGGTTCCTGCCCGTCCATCCTTCGACTTCGGCCTGCGGCCTACGTCCAGGACGAACGGGGATGGCCAGACCTCGCCGGAGAGGTAGTCAAGCCCATCGATCCAACGCAGCTACTTTTCAGCCGTTCGTCCCGAGCGTAAGCGCGCAGCGCTGAAATCGAAGGATGAAGGGGGCCGGGATCCCTGCCAAGGAGGCGCGACGACCCAAGCCGCCGCGCCGATTCCGTCAAGACTTCAAGAACGCCAGCAGATCGGCATTGAGCTTGTCTTTGTGCGTGTCGGTGATGCCATGCGGCGCGCCGGGATAAACGATCAGCTTGTTGTTCTTGATCAGCTTGGCCGAAGCGCGCGCGGACGCGTCGATCGGCACGATCTGGTCGTCCTCGCCGTGGATGATCA
>DATDBD010000254.1:0-4957 GCA_036525015.1 Lysobacter sp. | reverse complement strand
TCGACAGCGCGCTCGACCAGAGCGCCGCGCACGTCTCGCTGCGTTACGTCGACGGCAACGGCCAGCCGGCCACGCGTTATCCGCTCAATCCCAACGGTTCGCCCGATGGAATCACCGGCCTGACCACCGACGACGGCCGCGCGACGATCCTGATGCCGCACCCGGAGCGCACGCTGCGCAGCGTCAACCTGAGCTGGGCGCCGCGCGATTGGAGTGATGACTCGCCGTGGATGCGGATGTTCCGCAACGCGCGGGCGTGGGTGGCATGAGCGCTGTGATCAGGTGACGCGCCAGGCGAGATTCGGCGCATGAAAAAGCCGGGCCCGAGGGCCCGGCTTTTTTGTTGGCGAAGCGATGCTTACTTGAACGAGAAGTTGGCGGTGTGCACGCTGCCGTCGCTGAGCTTCACCTGGATCTGCCGGCACGTGCCGGCCCACGACTTCTCGCTCTTCCAGACATAGATGTACTGGTTGGCGCTGGCGTCGTATTGCAGGCTGCTCGAACCGGCGGTCACCGTCTCCAGCAGCGGGTCCTCGGCCGCGCCACCGCAGGTCATCGGCGCCGACTTCGGATAGCCCGCCGCCATGATCCCCATGCCCTGGTTGCCGCCGAGACTGAACTTCAGCGGTATCGCACTGCCCGCCTTGGAGCTGTTGAGCATCGGCGCCATGTCGACCGGGCGGAAGAATCCGTTCCAGGCGTAGCTGACATTGACCTTGAACGAGCCCGAAGCCGTGTTGCCGTGGCTGTCGGTCGCGGTGCAGCTGACCGTGTTGCTGCCCACCGGGAACGTGCTGCCGCTGGCCGGCGAGCAGTTGACGGCCACCTGACCATCGACGATGTCCCAAGCCGTGGGCTGCGTATAGGTCACCACCGCCGACGAGTTGCTGCCGGCGGTCGCACTGACGTCGCCGGAGTAGTAGATCTGCGGAGCAGTGGTGTCGTGCACGGTAACGTTGAAGGTGCTACTGGCCGTGTTGCCGCGCGTATCGCTGGCACTGCAGTGAACCGTCGACGTGCCGATCGCGAACGTGCTTCCGGAAGCGGGCAGGCAGGTGACGGCGACGTTGCCGTCAACCAGGTCCAGGGCGGTCGGCAGCGTGAAGGCGACGGCCGCGCCCGCTGATCCGGTGGCTTCGACCGGTCCCACGTCGCCGTGCGGGGCGATCGCCGGCGGCGTCGTGTCCTGCACAGTGACGTCGAAGCTGCCTGCGGCCGTGTTCTCGTGGGCATCGGTTGCCGTGCAGTGCACCGTGGTGGTGCCCAGCGCAAACGTATCGCCGGAAGCGGCATCGCAAGCCACCGTCACGTTGCCGTCGACGATGTCGCTCGCGCTGGCCGTGAAGGTGGCCACCGCGCCGTCCGGAGAGGTGGCTTCCAACGTCTGCGGCGGGGGCAGCGTCAGTGTCGGTGGCGTCGTGTCGAGCACGTGGATCGCGATGCTGGCGCTCGAAGTGTTGAGGTGGGTGTCGGTGGCCGTGCAGTTGACGGTCGAGTCGCCCACGATGAACGTGCTGCCGGAAGGCGGCGTACAGGTCGCTACGCCCGGGCCATCCACGGCATCGGTGGTCGTTGCCGTGAACGTGACCGCGGCGCCGTCAGGTCCGGTGGCTTCCGCGGCGACCGAGATCGGCGCATCGATTGCCGGCGCGGTGGTGTCGGCCACGGTGACCGTAAAGCCCGCCTGGGCGAGGTTGCTCGCCGAATCCGTCACCGCGCAGCTGACGCTGGTCGGGCCGAACGGGAACAGGCCGGCCGGCGGCGTGCAGGCCAGCAATGGGGTCAGATCGCCGTCGACGGCATCGAGCGCCGTCAAGGCGTAGGTGGCCACGGCGCCAGCGGCGGAAGTGGCCTCGACATTGAGGTCCTGCGCGCCGGAAATGACCGGCGCGGTGATGTCATGGATGAAGACGTAACAGGTCGCCGAGCTGGCAGCGCCGCTCGCATCCTTTACGGTCAGCACGAACGGCACCAGGCCCGCCTGCTGGAAGCCCAGCGACGGAGCATTGAAGGTGACCGACGCGGTGTCCCAGGCGTCCACGCCGGGGACGATGGGCAGGGCTGTTTGCTGGAGCCATTCGTACGAAGCGATGCCGTCGTCGCTGTCGCTGGAGGCGCTGCCATTGAGCGTGACCGATGCGCCCTCATTCACATCGAGCGGGCAACTGAGCCGCGCGACCGGCGGGTCGTTGGTCCACACGACGTTGACCTGCGCGTTCGCCGAATCCGACAGCGTTCCATCGGAGACGGTGAGGCGGAATGTCAGCGTCGTCGTGGCCGCGACGTTGGGCGCCAGGAAGCTCGCCTGGGCCTGGTTTGCGTTCGCCAGCACGACCGCGGTTCCCCCGGTCTGCTGCCAGCTGTAGTTCAGCGGGTTGTTGTCGGGATCCCAGGACGTGCTGCCATTGAGCGTGACGAGCTGGCCTTCGGTCGGCGAGGCCGGCGAAGCGCTCGCCGCGGCATGCGGCGCCGCATTCACCACGACATTGTGGGCGTCGGTAACGTTGACCGTGTAGTTGCCAGAGGCGCTGCCACCGCAGCCGGTGACGGTCAGGCGCACCACCACCGCGGCGCCCGCGGCCGGGACGTCCGGCGCATTGAAATCCACCTTCGGCGTATCGGCGTTGATCAACACCACGGCCGGTCCACTGACCTGGGTCCATTGGTAGACGCCGCCCTGGTTCGGGTTCGGCGACGACGGCTGGCCATTGACGGTGACCGGATGCGGGATCCAGCCGCCGCCGGTGACGGGATCGAAGTCGGGCACCGACATCGACGCCGGTCCGCCAAATTTCACCTGCTCCGGGCAGCCGGGAGCGGCCAGTGCCTGAGTGCTGAAAAGCCCCAGCCAGACCGTGCAGACAAGCAAAGCCCGGCGAGCGGGCGTCGTCGTGAAGCGTTTCATGATGTCCCCCTGTTGATCCCCTGGGCGTCCCGAAGGACCCCGGTTTCCGCCACGCTAGGAGGCGGTTTCGGACGAGTCATCACCCACGTGGGTGAACCCCCGCGAGCGGATCAGCTGCCCAGACGGGCGGCCACTAATGCGACCAGGCCCGCCTGCGTATGCGTCGAGGTCTTCTGCATCGCCGCCTTGATCTGGCTGCGTACGGTATGGATCGACTTGCCGGCGCAGCGCGCGAATTCGTCGAGCGAGCCCATCGCGTACAGCCCGATCGCGCATTCGGCTTCCTTGCGGGTCAGCAGGTACTCGTTACACAGGCGCTGCAGGCCGCGCTCGACCGGTGCCTTCTCGTGCACCTCCAGCAGCAACACCTCCGATACGGGCAGGTCGGGGCTGGCGCCAAAATCCAGCACCTGGACGTGCAAGGTCGCGGCGGTGCGGCCGTCGGTGCCGGCGAGTTCGATCGTCTGTGGATGCGCCGGGCCCAGCGATCGCGCCCGCCGCACTGCCGCGACGAAATACGGGTCGTGGGCCGGGTCGGCGAACAACAGGCGGCTGTCGCGCATCCTCACAACCCCGTCGCCGGTGAATTGCACGCGCGCGGCGGCATTGGCATGCCAGACCCGGGGGGTGGCGTCCGGCACCAGCAGCACGATGGGTTGCGACAGCAGATCCAGGGTCGCCGCCAGGCAGCGCGCCTGGGCGATCCAATGCAGTTGCTCGGGACGTTCCTCCCGATGCACGCGACGCTCGACCGGGCGGCGCAATAGGCCGTTATCCGCCATGAACGGGCTCCCCTCCCCAGGTGCGACCAACATAGCTATGTCGCCGGGCACCCGGCCGTGAAGGGGGAGTGGGAACCGGACGAATGGCTTCGGGCGGCCGGTGAATGGGCATAACCGCGTTGCTGCCGGGACGGATGCGTGTGGGCGGGCCGCGTGCATTCGGGGGAGCCTCATCACCGAACTGGTAAAGTCGGACCCAAACAGGAGGGCGATGTGAACGCAGTCGTCAACGACATCGAAGTCGAGGGCAGCGCCGACGAGCGCATCGTCGCCGCGCTGCTCAGCAAGGGCCGGCTCAAGGATGCCGACCTCACCCGCGCGCGCCGCCTGCAGGAGGAAACCGGTGGCAACCTTCTGACGCTGCTGGCGCGGCTGGGCCTGGTGTCCGAGCGCGACCACGCCGAAGCCGCCGCGGCGGTACTGGACCTGCCGCTGGTGAGCGCCAAGGACGCGCCCGAGCTGCCTCCCGAAGGCGTGGCCCTGACCCCGAAGTTCATGAAGCAGTTCGCGGTCTGCCCGGTGGGCGAGAGCGACCGGGTGGTCGACGTGCTGATGGCCGACCCGCACGACGCCTACACGCTCGACGCCTTGCGCCTGGCGACCCAGCGCGAGGTGCGTCCGGCGGTGGCCCTGCGCTCGGAGATCGACGACCTGATCGAGCGCTGGTACGGCCAGGGCCGCAGCGCGATGGGCGCGATCATCGAAACCGCGGAAGGCGAGGGCGGCGGCGACCTGGAGGATGTCGAACACCTGCGCGACCTCGCTTCCGAAGCGCCGGTGATCCGCCTGGTCAACCTGATCATCCAGCGCGCGGTCGAACTGCGCGCATCCGACATCCATATCGAGCCGTTCGAGAACCGCCTGAAGGTGCGCTACCGCGTCGATGGCGTGCTCAACGAAGGCGAGAGCCCGCCGGTCAACCTCACCGCCGCCGTGATCAGCCGCATCAAGATCATGGCCAAGCTCAACATCGCCGAGCGCCGCCTGCCGCAGGACGGCCGCATCATGGTGCGCGTGCAGGGCAAGGAGCTCGACCTGCGCGTGAGCTCGGTGCCGACCGCGCACGGCGAGAGCGTGGTGATGCGACTGCTCGACCGCGAGACGGTGGTGTTCGACTTCGAGCGGCTCGGCTTCACCGACCACTTCCTGCCGCAGTTCCAGAAAGTGCTCGAGCAGCCGCACGGCATCCTGCTGGTGACCGGCCCGACCGGCTCGGGCAAGACGACCACCCTTTACACCGCGCTGAGCAAGCTCAACACCACCGACGTCA